>DTZQ01000670.1 GCA_012961305.1 Armatimonadota bacterium
CAGCAGCGCACCTGAGGAGGTTGAAGAATAGTGAACCCGGCAAGTGGCATTGAGCCTATTTCCATTAATTCACTAATCGAGTATAGCGGTATAGGAGTTAGTGTATTCATTCTTATGCTCACTAACCTTCGTTTGTCCCTGTTCGAGAATGGTTAATTTGGGCGTTTTCAGCGTTATTTGTGGCACTATCCTACTGTTTGTAAGTTACATCTGGTTTGTCTTTGTGACTCGTGCCCCTTCCCACGCTGCTGCATTCCTTTCCCGGTGTGGAAGTTGTTAGAAAGAATTGGGGCCAGTATTGCCGAGAAAGCGGAACAATTGAGGGACCTGGAATAGTCCTGTTGAATTGGGTTCTCAATCCAATACTTGGCTAATGGGTGGAAACTATCCCCTCGGACGGGGGCCAACGGTTAGGGGCCGGGTGGTGTTCGGACCCAGCGGGAAGGTAACCGATAAGGCGTCGCCCTGGGGGGTGCAGGCCCAACTCTCGCCCGTGAGCAGGTCGGTGAAGGTAACCGCTCCCTCGAGCCCCAAAGCCTTCGCGTTCACTCGCAGGGTAACCATCTGCGGCGCGTCGCTGCGGTTGTGCACCGCGAAATACAAATTCCCCCCCGGCCCGGGCCCGAAGCGCTCAATCAAGGGGAAATTGGGCAATTTCCAAGTTGCCGAGTTGCCAAATTGCCCCAATCCTTCCCCGACAGCCACCGTGGCGTAAGTCACCGGCTCCCACCCGGCCGCCGTGAGTTGGCGCAAGACCGGCACGTACTTGGCGAAAATCGGCACCAACTTGGCGTAGGCCTCCGGCTCGATTTGCCGCACGTGTCCGAAGGCCGGGTAAATCCCGTAAAGCAGACAGCGGTGGAACCAGCGCTCTACCTCCGCCGGGTCGCGATAAACGTTGTAAATCAGCAGCAGGAACGGCTTCTGGTAGGCTATAGCCCGCTTTTGCTCCAGCCGACCGCGTCCTTCCACGCCCATTACGTCACAGGCCAGGGCGTGGAACATGCGGCCGGGATGTACCCCGTTGGCGAAGACGATTTTTCCCCGCGGATGCAACAAATCACCCAGCGCCCAGAGGAACTCCAGCAGGGCAAACTTGTTGTGCAGCGCGGGCCGGCCCGTAGTCGGCTCGTAAGTCAGGGGCACCTGGGCAAAGGCAAAATGCTCCCGCCGGAAGTTCAGATAATCGCCCCAGGCCCCCAGCGAGTCCACGTAAATTCCGTCCACGCTGGGATACTCGTCCAGCACGCGGCGACACCAGGTTAGCAGCGACTTGGCGATGGTCGGTCGCTCCTCCCCGGCGAACAGACGCGGGTTCGTGTTCAGGGGGAAGGTAAGGGAATTCCCGCCCCAGGGGGTACGGCGCAGGCGCATCTGGGGCCGACCGTCAGGCGCGTGCAGGAGGCAATTTTCGATGATGGCCTTCAACTCCGCCCCCTTCGGTCCCGCGCGGCGGCGTGGGTCGTCCCCCGGTTCCCAGGCGGCGAAGATGCGCTGGGCTTCCTCCCGGCTGGCGGGAAGTTCGGGCAGGCCGGTGATTTCCCGCTGGCCGGGGATGATGTAGGGGCAGGTGTAGAGGCCATATCGGTCGTCCTCTTCCCAACCCGCGGGGCCGGCTTCGACGAAGGCGTAGTGTTCCGGGTCGGGCAGGTCGGGGCGGCGTCCGAACATCCACAGCCCCTCCCGCCGTACCCGTTTGACGAAGGCGGCCGGAAACCGTGCGTAGTACTGCCGGGCCGCGTCCCGCAGACCCCATTCCGGGTCGCAAGCGGAGAGACCGAAGGCGAAAGGGGCCCGGCTTTTCAGTTCCCCACCCGCCTCCGGGGAGAGGCCGAAGCGGAACCGTACTCCGAAGCCCCAGGAGGGTTCGTAGAAGAACTCCCCCTCCGCCGGGCGGTCGGGCCACATCCACAGACTCAGGCCCCACTTCCCCTGCGGCCCAGTCAGCGCCGCGAAGGGATGGTCGTCCAACCGATAGGACTGCTCCGCCCTGAGGAGAGGAGCCTCGTGCAGGTTCTGGCCCCACTTTCCCCCCTCTGCCTCCACCGGCACGGCGAAGACCACGTCCACCGCTCGCTCCCGAGCGGTGGTATCCTCCACTGCTCCCTCGCACCACAGGGCCCCGGCCCGCACCCACCAGCGCGCATTCACCCGCAGGCCCACCTCCGCGTCCTCAGCCGTTTGCTCAATTCCCTCCTCCGTCCGTCGCAGCGTCCCCGTCACCGGGCGGGGCGGCTGGGCGAAAGGCTCTAAGTACAGACCCCCCATCTGCGGACGCAAAGGGATGCGCTGGCCGTTCACCCTCGTCGCCGTTAGGCTCCCCTTGGGGCTGAAAGTCACGCTCAGCCCGGTGCCGGTGTCCAACGTCTCACCTGGTCCTTCCACTTCCGGTCGCGGCGGTGGGACCAACACGGCTGCGGGCTGAATTTCCAGCGCGGCATCGTCCCACCACACCGTACCGGGGCTGTAGTGGCACAGGTACACCACGATGCTGGCCGTAGCCACGCGCAGCCGGGCCGTACCGCCCACCGGTTGGAAATCGTGAGTGCCGGGCAGACCGCGCCAGGTGAGAGTCTCCCGATAGCCGCTGGCGGTTTGGTGGTACACGATTATCTGCGGCCCCTCTCCGGCCTTTTTGGCGGCCGCGTAGGCCCGATAAACCACCCGACTGCCCGGAGGCAGCGGCGGGTCGAACCGGAGGGTCTGGAAGAGGTTGCCGGTGTCGGTGGCGCGGCGGTTGGTGATGCGCACCGAAGCCTCTCCCGTCCGGGCCCGGGTGCGGTCCCAGGCGATTTGGGAGTCCGTGCCCCGGCGGTTGAAAACCCATCCGTGGGGCCGCTCGGTGCCGGCCTCAAAACTGGGATTGCGCAGGACATTCTCCCCCTCCGCGCTTCCGGTCCCAACGACCAACAGGGCCAACATGGTTCCCTCAAGCCACATTCTCATCCTTATTCCCCGCACATTCGCTCACCGCTATTTATATTACGCCCTTCCCACCGCGATTCCTCCTCCGAACGTTTGTGCGCTTCCTTCTTGACATCACTATTGAACTGAAGTACAATCAGAAATTGACCTCAATTTGAAACGGAGGGTACTGATATGCAAGGGAAAACCTGGAGCGGGGGATGGTTAGGCGGTGTGGTGGCCCTTTGGACCGCGGTCACCAGCGTGGCCGGGGAGCAGCCGGCCCCCTGGCACCATCCGCTTTCCTACGACGGCGGAGGGTACTGGCGCGGTCGTCTGACGGTGAGGGTGACCAACTTGTCCGGCCGCGAGGTGCGCGGCGGGTCGGTGGAGGTCAGCATCGGCCCCGGCGCGGAGGAGTTGAACCTCGTCGGCCAGCGGGCGGAGGCCATTCGCGTCTGCGATGTCCAGGGCAGGGAACTTCTCTTCGACCTGCGGGACGCCCAGGGCGGACACAAGCGCCGAGGGCCCCTCGCGGCCGGAGACCGGCTCTCCTTCGCCGTCGAGGTGCCGCCGGGGGAAAGTACCCGCTACTATGTGTACTTCGCCAACCATCGGGCCTGGGAGGTAGTCGAGTTCCTGCGGGCGGGTTTGGAGAACGCCGGATTTGAGGGCGGCGAGGAATCACCCGCTGGCTGGCATATCTGGGGCGAAGACTCCCAGCATCACTTGGCCTGGGTTACAGACCAGGCCCACACCGGCCGCCGCTGCGTGCGGACGACGGTGGAACCGGGCGCTCCGGCAACTTGGGTCAAGTACTATCAGGACCGCATTCCCGTCATCCCTGGCGTTAAGTACGTGCTGCGGGGCTGGGTGAAGGCGCAAGGGGTGGAAGGGCAGGCCGGTTGGTACATTCACGTCCACGGCGACCGGCCCATGCTCATCAACCGGGTGCTCAGCGCAGGAGGGGGCACCTACGACTGGCGTGAACTCACCTTCGAGTTTGAGGCCCCGGCGACCGCCACCACCGCTAACGTTGGCACGGTGCTCTACGGCACGGGAACTGCCTGGTTCGACGATGTGTCGTTGGAGCCAGCCGAACCCATGCCCCTGCGGGTGAGGGTGGAGAAAGCAGAAACCAGGGCCCTAACTCCTGCGCCGGCTCCCTCGGCTTGGCCCGACCCCCAGCGGTGGCCCTATCGCCTGCCGGTTACGGTGTACCACTTCGCGGAAGAAGCCGCCCCGCAGACGGCGGTGTTCGTGGACCTGCGCAAGGTGAAGTGGCGCCGGTTCGAGGGCCGACCCATCGCTGGCCTGCGGATGAGCGGCCCGGGGGGTCGCCTCTGCCCTCATCTGCCGCTGAAGGATGGGGTGCTGTTCTTGGCCGACCTGCCGCCGCGCAGTGCGAGGGTGTTCTACCTCTACCTGTCGCCGACTGAGGAGAGCGAGGGCCGTCTGGACTACGCGGATTTGGTCCGCAGTCCGGCCAATTTGGTCCGCAACCCGGACTTCACGGAGGGCCAGGCCCAACCTGCCAACTGGGAACCCAGTCCGGTCGAAGAGGGAGGTCGGGTTCTCTGCCGCCCTGCCCGGGTGCGGGAGGGGCTCTTCGGCGAGTACTGCGTCCGGCTGGAAATCCCCCCGGAGGCCCCGCTGCGCTGGTCGGGTTGGCACCAGGAAATTCCTGCCCAGCCCAACACCACCTACATCTACAGCGGCTACCTGAAGGCAGAAGGGGTGGACGGCGAGGTGCGGCTGCACGGTCACTTCCACGACGCGGAGGGCCGCCTCTGTCGAGGGGCCCGGTTCTTCCGCACCTATCCGACCCTGAGTGGCAAGGCGGACTGGACGCAGAGCCTCGCTTTCGTCCAGACGCCAGCCGACTGCGCCTCCGTACAACTGCATCTGACCATGAACGCCCACGGAACGGTCTGGCACGATGGAATAGTGTTCTGCGAGGCGGCGACCGGCCTCCTGGGAGAGTTGGAAACTCGGAGGCCGCCTCGGGAAGCCGAGGGTGACCTGTGGGTCTGGACAGTAAACCCGCTGGTGAAGGTGTTCCCCGATACCCCGCCGGCCTCTCCCCGCGGGCAGGGGAAGTCAGGGGAGGTGCAGGTTTTCGCGGCCCGCAACGAATATGAGCCCTTCCAGTTGGCCCTGCGCAGCCCTCGCGCCTGGAAGCAGGTGAGGGTGGAGGTGAGCGCCCTGGCCAACGCGCAGGGGGAGGTCCTGCCGCCTGTACAGGTAAACCGCGTGGGCACTGTGCTGGTGGACCATCCGAGTTCCTACTACTCTTCCACCCTGCCGAACTGGTATCGGCTGCGCCCTCGGGGGCCTGGCCGGACCGATGGCTGGGCGGGCGAGTGGCCCGACCCGCTGCCGCCCTGCACTCCTTTCGACCTGCCGCCGAACCGAACGCAGGCCCTGTGGTTCACCGTGCGCGTGCCAGCCGACGCAGCGCCGGGGGAATATGGGGGGACGGTGCGCCTGACTGCCGGGGTCAAACTGCGGGTGGAAATACCCGTGCGGGTGACGGTGTGGGATTTCACCCTGCCCCGGACTTCCCACTTGAAGGTCATCTTCGACCTGCGCTCCGGGCCGGGCTGGAACATCTTCGCCGGGCCCGACCCTCAGGCCAAGCGGCGAACCTGGTATCGGCTCTTGGCCGAGCACCGCATCTGTCCGGGCCTCATCACTCCCCCACCGCGCATCACCTACGAAAACGGGCAGGTACGGTTAGACACGGCAGAATTCGACGAAATGGCCCATTATTGTTTGGACGAGTTGGGCATGAACGTCTTCTACACCCCCTGGTTCTTCTATGCCTTCGGCTGGGCCTACCCGCCCCGGAAATTCTTCGGCCTGGAACCCTTCACCCCAGAGTACAACCGGGCCTTCACCCGCGCCTACCGCGCTTTCCTGAACCACTTGCGGGAAAAGGGTTGGCACGACAAAGTGGTGTACTACGTCTCCGACGAGCCGCACTACACGCGCCCGGAGGTGGTGGAGAACCTGCGTAGGATGTGCGAACTGGCCCACGCGGCCGACCCGGAAGTGCCCATCTACTCCAGCACTTGGCGCTGGGTGCCAGAGTGGGCTGGGCATTTGGACATCTGGGGCATTGGGCAGTACGGTTGCTTTCCCGTGGAGGTCATGCGCGAACGCCTAACGGCGGGCGAC
>DTZQ01000671.1 GCA_012961305.1 Armatimonadota bacterium
AGGACGCACGGCGAATGAGTGCAAACCTCCTTCTCAACTATAGGGAGGGCATAAAGTCATGAACAGACGTCAGTTTTTACACCATGTAGGTTGGGGGGCGTTAGGGGTGGTGACCGGGGGACGTTTGTCCCGGTCGGTTCTCGGGCAGACAGGAAAGGCTACGGGCCGCAAGCCTAACCTCCTCCTCATCGTCGCCGACGACTTGGGGTATGGCGATTTAGGATGCTACGGTCAAAAACTTATTAAGACGCCGAACCTTGACCGGCTGGCGGCCGAAGGGGTGCGATTCACCCAGTGCTACGCCGGTAGCACCGTTTGTGCACCCTCGCGCTGTTGCCTCATGACCGGTTTGCACACCGGTCATGCCCGCGTACGCGGCAACTCTCCCCGGGTTCCCCTGCGACCGGAGGATGTCACCGTGGCGGAAGTGCTTAAAAGAGCCGGCTATGTCACGGGAATCATTGGCAAATGGGGACTGGGAGAACCTGATACGACTGGGATTCCTAACCGCCAGGGCTTTGATGAATGGTTCGGTTACCTGAACCAAAGGCGGGCGCACAACTACTACCCAGAGTATCTGTGGCGGAACCGGGAAAAATACTGGTTGGAGAAAAATAAGGGAGGGGAAAAGGGCACATACTCGCATGACCTATTCACCCAGGAGTCGCTGAATTTCATCAAGCGCTATCGGGACCGGCCTTTCTTCCTCTACCTTGCCTATACGATTCCCCACGCGAATAACGAATTGGGCCGGGTAACTGGAAACGGGATGGAAGTTCCCACTGACGAGCCTTACTCTCATGAACCTTGGCCTCAAGTGGAGAAGAACTTTGCGGCTATGGTCACCCGGTTAGATAGGGATGTGGGCAGAATCATGGCCCTTTTGGAGGAACTGGGGCTCGACCGTGACACGGTTATATTCTTCACCAGCGACAACGGTCCGCATCGGGAAGGAGGGCACAACCCCAACTTCTTCCGCAGTTCTGGGCCGCTGCGGGGCATCAAGCGGGACCTATATGAAGGTGGCATCCGCATGCCGATGATTGTCCGTTGGCCGGGCAAGATAAAACCCGGTTCGGTGAGTGACCAGGTCTGGGCTTTCTGGGATTTCCTACCTACCGCGGCCGAAATCGGCGGGGTAGAGGCACCAGCGGGCATGGACGGCATTTCCATGCTCCCCGCACTCCTGGGCAAACCCACGCAGAACCATGAATACTTGTACTGGGAGTTCTACGAGAGGGGGTTTCAGCAGGCGGTAAGGATGGGTGAGTGGAAGGGCGTGCGTCTTTCAGGGGAAGGACCCATCGAACTCTACCACCTTAGTAGCGACTTGGGGGAGGAACACAATGTCGCTGACCAGCATCCCGATATTGTGGCTAAGATTGCGGAAATCATGAAGGGTGCCCATACAGATTCGCAAGACTTCCCCATCCGCCCCAAGCCCCGCAAACGTTAATGCTCCCACCGTTCCCCCTTACCCGCCCACTCCTGCAGCAAAGTGTTCCGGGAGGCAGGAACCGTGGGAGACCATCCACCAGCTGGGAAAATTGACCCAAACCATCTACAATAGCCGCCTTATAGAGGCAGCCAGGGAGAACGTACCACTGCCGTGGCTTTCAGCGCCCTCAACTACCCAAAGAGAAAATATCCTATGGAATTTGGTACTGCTGTGGCATCTCCTGCAGTTCCTCTGCCTGTGGTGCTGGGACTTCATACTGTCCTGGCATTTGTGTCTCCTCTATCTCTACTCCACCACCCTTCGGTCGGCCAAAACCGAAGTACCAGACAACACTAAGGATTAGGAGCAGCACAATCACAGCCACAACCACTTGCCAAGCCTTAACTTGCTGCTGCATGGTTCCTCGCCTCCCTCCATTTAGGTGAGCGTACCATCCCACCTGAGTCAGCCTTCAGCCCATGGCTTATCGCTCATGGTTAGCCCTCAGCAGGCTGATACCTGTGATAGGATAGGAAATCAGCCTTCTCGCCCAGAGTTCAAACTCTGGGCTGCCTTTACCAAACCAACGAAGTTGGTTCCGTCGGTTTCCCACCACCTTAGTAACCGTA
>DTZQ01000672.1 GCA_012961305.1 Armatimonadota bacterium
CGGGAATATCAGCCTCCGGCTGAGTAGTCACTCCGCTGAGACCTCGCGGCGTAGGGCTTCTAAGTCGCGGGGGGATAGGTTCTCAATTGCTTGACAGAAGTCAATTACTTCGTCCGTGTCAATAGGCGGTAGGTCATCTGAGGGACGTTGGCGGGACATTTGGGCTACCGCTTCTTGCCATTGGTCGGGGGCAATACGCTTTGAGCCAAGACGGTGACAAGCCGGGCAGCGATAGATAACATGCACAAATAGCGGTTTTTCATTGATTAAAGAAAGGGTCACTTGTTGAATATCCTCTCTGCCAATTTGATGACCGCATTGGCAGTTAATCGGCAATATAGCCATAGATACCCTCCTTCATACTCAGAGGCCCCGCGGCTTCTTCTCCTAAATGTAGTATAACACATTTCCGCCTTTTGCGCAAGGGGTAAATGGGTAAGCATATGGAGTCAGGGACTTTAGCCCCCTCACAACCCGGTTTGCGTCTTGGGAGAGGATGTGCTATAATTAACTGGCCCGGCGCGGCATCATATATGGAGTCAGGGGCTTTAGCTCCCTTCAGAGAGCAAAGGAAGTCCCAGTTGCTGGGCAAGTTGACGGGCGTTAAGGGCTGCCTTAGCCCGATAATGGTTGTTGAAAAAAACATAAGTAGCCTCGGTCTGCTCGGCCAAAGCCTGAATGCGAGGCACCCAAGAGGCGAGTTCCTCCGGGCGATACAGGTAATCGTACCGTTGCCAGGGTTCTTCATGTCGCCACCATTTTTCGGCGTTACGTCCATGAAAGCGAACGTAACCAAGGGAGGAGGTAGCCTGGACTACGGGTGGGAGGAGGCCCTTTAAGCGCGGTTCGTCCACACAACAGTAGCCCAAACTGTGTTCCCGCAACCAGGCGAAGGTTTCCTCCGTTACCCAGGCGGCGTGGCGGAATTCCACCACCGTTGGCCAATCAGCGAACTGCTCAGCCAAAAAGCCCAGGTAGCGAAAAGACTCCGGCGCGGGCTTAAAGGAGTAGGGGAACTGCACTAAGATACAACCGAATTTGCCCATCTGCCGAAGTGGCTCTAAGGCCCGTCTAAACTCAGCAAAAACTTTGGGTTGGGCCTTCTCCCGCTCATGGGTCAGACCCTTGTAGGCTTTAACCACGAACCTAAACTTAGGAGGGGTCTTAGCCGCCAACTGGGAAAGCATGTAAGGCGAGGGCAAGCGGTAGTAAGTGGAGTTTACCTCAACGGCGGGAAAATGCTGGGCGTAAAAGGTCAGCATATCCCGTTTGTCCAGGGTTTGAGGGTAAAAATGCCCCCGCCAATCGTCATAACTGAAACCGGAAGTGCCGATGAAAATCATGGTCGTCTCCTGTTTTCACCCGCGGGTGGTAAGAACAGATTCAATACTTTCGTTCGTCTAATAGCAGTATACCCTTTTTCCTGTTCGGTGTCAAGTACGGTGCAGAAAAGCGAGCAACTACAGCCATGTATCTGATTGGTTTGACCGGAAACATTGCCACAGGTAAAAGTACCGTAGCAAAGATACTGGCTGAGTTAGGGGCAGAGGTGATTGATTCGGACGCCCTTACCCGCGAGTTGTATCGGCCCGGCACGGAGGTGTATGGGCAAATTGTGGCGGAGTTTGGGGAGGAGATTCTGCATCCTGATGGGACAATTGACCGAGAGCGGTTGGGAGATTTGGTTTTTGCCGACCCTCAACGGCTGCGGCGGCTGGAGGCCATCGTCCATCCAGCCGTGGAGGCGGTGTGGGCCGAAAGGTTGCAGCGAACCTCGGCCCAGGTGGTAGTGGTGGAGGCCATTAAGTTGATTGAAGTGGGTTATCATCGGCGGTGTGATGCGCTGTGGGTAGTCACAGCCCCGCGGGAAGCCCAGATAGAGCGGCTAATGAAGCAGCGGGGTTGGACGCGAGAGGAAACGGAACGACGAATAGATGCTCAATCGCCTCCGGAAGAAAAGTTGCAATTGGCTGATGTGATTATTGAGAATGCAGGGACGTTGGAAGATTTGCGCCGACGAGTGGAGGCCGAGTGGGGGAAATTGATATGGGGTCAGGGGCTTCCGCCCGGTTAAGACGGCGCTAAAGCGCCTGAATCCAAAGGGCAAACGACGATGAGACCTTTCCCGAAAGGGCCACCTCCTTGGTGGATGCGGTTAAGGCTGCTGCTGCGGGAGTGGGCCGATGAGTGGGCCGACCGCTGGACCCGCTGGATGTGGGGCCTACGCCAGCGATGGGATGCCCTGCGGGAGATGTTCCAACTCCCCACGCCCGTGCCCCGTCCCCTAACGATACCCCCCTTTAACTGGGGAAATATATTCACCGGCCTGAGTTTGCTGGCCGTTCCGGCGGCCATTTTCCTCGTCTTTATGGCCATTCGTTTCCGCGAACTGCTTTTTGCTGAGGCTATGGAGTGCGCCCAAATTGCCCGTAACTTGGCCCAGGGAAAAGGGTTCGTTACCGATTGTTTACGCCCTTTGGAGTTGGCCTTTAATGACTCCTGGGGGAACCATCCCGACCTCACCTATCCTCCACTCTTCCCCCTCCTGTTAGCCTTCTTCTTCCAGCGCCTGGGGGCAGGGGACAACATTGCTGCCCTGGTCAGCGGCCTGTTTTACATTTTGACTTTGGGCGTTACCCTTCTGTTTGCCTGGCGAATGTTGGGCAAGCGGGCAGCGATTTACGCCTTCCTGTTCACCACTGTAAACCTGCCCCTGATATGGCAGAGCATTTCCGGAATGCCGCTTACCCTGTTCGCCTTTTTGCTGACCCTTCTCTGTTTCCTGCTGTACCTCAGTCCGCGGGAAATTCCCCTGGAGGTGGACGAAGAAGGGGAACCCCTCCGGGTGGGCTACGGGTCACCCCTATTAGCGGCAGCGTGTGGATTGGTGTTCGGTCTGGGAGTGCTGACCAAGTACGGGTTTGCCTTTTTCGCCCTGCCCGTGCTGATTTACCTGTGGCTGACCCATACCCATACCCGCGGCTGGTCCCTGGTGGCTTTCAGCCTGGTCGCTTTGGCCGTGGTTTCCCCCTGGCTGTACCGCAATTACCTTTTGATGGGCAACCCCTTTTTTACCCTGCGGTGGTACGAAATCCCCATGCACACTACGGTTTATCCGGGAGCAAGTCTCTACCGGCGAATTTTGGATTACCCTCCCTCGCCCCTGGGATTTATGTTCGGACACGTGCGCACCATGGGGCGAAAGGTGGTGGAAATCAGCGCGGGAGGGCTGTACATGTTTCTGCCGATGGTGCCCAGCGTGTTTTTGTTCCCCTTTTTCCTGGTGGGGATGTTTCTGCCGCCGGAGGACAGAGCCTACCGTTTTCTGCGGCCTTGTGTTTATACCATGCTAATCTTCCAAACCCTGCTCATCTGTCTGACCAGTCCGGTCATGCCCAACCTCATCCCTTTCGTGCCCCTGATGGTTCTATTGGCCACGGACACTTTCTTGGGCCTGTTAGACTGGTGGCTGGGTGAGGAATGGCGGTGGACGAAAAGCATAGTCATCGCCCTGCTGTGCTTCTTCGTGTTCTATCCTCTTTTCGGCCAGTTAGCCCTGGGCGTGCAGATACCGCCCAACCCCTCGGAGGAGGATTTTGAATATATCCGCACCCACGTTCCCCAGGGAGCAGTGTTAATTTCGGACATGCCCTGGTCGGTGGCCTGGCACGCGGAGCGAACGGCCCTGTGGCTGCCCCAATGGCTGCCCGACTTCCAGGAACTCCAGCGACGAAAAAAGGTGCAATACATCCACCTCTCCCAGCAAATTCGCACCTATCCGCGGGCGGAGGAGATGCACTATTGGCAGACCCTTTACTATCGCAAAATCCTGCCCACGGGGTTCAGGTTGGGAGAGGAGTTTGAGGGAGGAGGAGTAGTGCTGGTGGCCGAAAAACCTGCCCCGGATTAAAATCCTGGGCTACGGTCACCAATCGGTTGAAACCGAC
>DTZQ01000673.1 GCA_012961305.1 Armatimonadota bacterium
TTAACCGGTATTTTCATTTCTGTCAATCATGTTGAACCGGCTGAGTAGTTACGTAGCAATATATTTTTGTTTTGTCAATAGCAGGTCCACAGGTTTGCCCTTCCCGCTGGCTAACTGAGGGGGTTGGGGCTAAATCCGGGGCCGTTGACGTATCCAGTAAGTGCCTGACCGCTCGGCGGAGAAGCGCACGCGGTTGGGCGAGGTCTCATCCTGTTGGAAGGGGACCGGGGTTAAGCGCCGCCGCGCCCACAGGTCAATGGCTACTCGGTTAACCCGCCAGGTGGGGGGCAGCAGCAGGGTGAAATTCCGGGGGAAATCTGTGGTCACTAACACCTGCTCCGGCCGGCGGTACTGGACTCGCAGGGGCCCCACCCGCACTTCTCGGCCCCAGTAGCGTTTGTCCAGCCGCAGGGTTTCGCCGTCGTCCCACAGGCCGTATTCGTTTTCGTACAGCAGGGGCAACACTGCCGCCGAAGCTGCATGGAAACAGACCCCCAACGGTTCTCCCGTTTGGCTGTCGTAGCGTTCACTGCACAGGTTTTCGTCCACTAATCGCAGGGTAGCCTCTGTCAGTCGTCGCGCCAAGTCGAAATAGCCGTAATGTTTCAGCCCACTGGCGACCAAATAGTTCACCTCTGGCCGCACGTCCCCACTCCAGGGAGCATCGCTGCAGTAGGCCGGCTCATCAATCGCAACCGTAGGCAGCGGGTAGGGGGTCCAGAATTCCTCAGGGTCTTGCAGGTGGGCCACCAGTCGTTGGGCCTGTTCCTCGGTGCAGAGATGGGCGAACAGAGGGAGAAACCCGCTGGCGCATTTGACCCGCAGAGGCCGGTTGCTGTCCCGGTCCAAATCGTAGAAGAAGCCAGTTTCCTCCTCGTACATTTGCAGGCGCACCGCCCAGGCCCGCTGGGCGGCCAAGCGGCGGAGCCGCCGGGCCGTTTTCCCTTTCCCCAAAACCTCCGCCATCCGCGCCAGGGCTTGTTCCATGACCAGGAGAAAAACCGTCTGTTCCACCGGCTCCACCGTGCCGTACCAGGGCTTGCCCGTGGGTTCCCGCGGACGGGAGGTCAGTTGTACTTCGCGTAGGGTCGGCTTGCCCGCGAAAGCCTCCCGTTGGGCGGTTTTCGGCTGTCCATCGTAGGCTCCCACTTCTATTAGCCAATCGGCATCCACATCCCGTTCCCGCAGCCACCAGGCGTGGTGCAATATGAGGGGCTCGAAACTTCTGGTCAGCAACCGTCGGTCGTGGGTTTGGGTGTAAGCCCGCCACACCGCCCAAGCCAACAGGGGTGTCTGGCTGGCCCACAGGGCAGAATCCCTCAGGCGTTGGCGAGGAGCAAGGGCCTGGGGAACCAGTCCGTAGCCGGGAAAGGAGCGGGTGAATTGGGTCGGGCGTTCCACCCAGCGCCAGAAGTTTTCCAACACTCCCAGGGTCCGACGGGCATTTACCGGGGCCTGAGCGACCAGGGCAAAACTGACCGCCCAGGGTTCCAGCCGCCGGGCAGCCTGGCGCGAAGTGGCCAGCCAATCCCTCCGCAGGGGGGAAAACCAGCGTCCCTCCTGCCAGTTGCGCCGTACCGCATGGCGGTAAATGCCATAGAGTTTGCGCGCGTGGCCCCGTTTGCTCACCCATAGCGGCAGGCGGTCAGGATTGTCCGCCCCCACCGGCGGCTGGGGATAAGCCCGCCGTTCCGCCACCACCACCGTCCATTGCTGTCCATCAAGGGAGCCTTCGAGGCGGTAGCGGTAAATCCACTGGGTCTCGCTGTACTGCACCAAAACCAGCCGAACCACCCGAATGGGGATGGTGAAGGACAACTGAATCCATTCCTCCCCCTGCAGCCGCCCGCTGCGCCAAAAAGTGCGCTCCTTGCCGTCGTTCAGGTGCCGCGGATGTCCGGCCGAGGTAGAGGAAACGGTAACTGTGGCCGCCGGGGCCAGGTTCACCTCCGGCGCGGGTTCGGAGTAGATTTCCACCTCCCGCGCATAAGCGTAGCCATCTCCCCCCGGCGCCAGGGCTAACAGTACCCAGCGCCAATGTTGGAAAGTCTGCGGCGAAATTTCATCCACCTGCCGCTGATAAACGGCGGCCTGGAGTTTCCCCCCCAGCAAAAGTGCGGTTCCTACGGACAACCAACGGCTTAGGAAATTTCCCCACCGCGACTGCATGACCCACCTTTACCTAACACCGTATCTACTCCGTTTCTTCCTCAATGCGGCGCATGAGGTCCTCAGGGATGTCGAAGTTGGCGTAGATGCGCTGCACGTCTTCCTGGTCCTCCAAAGCGTCCATTAGCCGCAGAATTTGCCGCGCCTGCTGCTCCTCGGTAAGTTGTATGGTAGTCTGGGGAAGCATGGTGATTTCCGCCGAAGAGAGGGAGATGCCCCCTTCCTCTAACGCCTGGCGCACGTTTTCATAGTCCTCAGGTGCGGTGATAATCTCGAAGGAATCATCGGAAATGCTCATGTCCTCCGCTCCAGCCTCTAAGACGATTTCCAGAACGGTGTCCTCATCCAAGCCATTACGGGGGATGTGAATAACCCCCTTGGGATGGAACATCCAGGCCACGCAGCCAGCCTCGCCCATACTCCCCCCTGCTCGGCTGAGGATGCGGCGCAGTTCGGCCACGGTCCGATTGCGGTTGTCCGTCAGGGTGTCAATCAGCAGGGCTACGCCGTAGGGCCCGTAGCCTTCGTAGGTCTGGCGTTCCAACTGTTCCCCTTCCAGTTCACCCGTACCCTTTTTGATGGCGCGGATGATGTTATCCCCCGGCATTCCGGCATCCCGGGCGTTTTGAATGGCCAGGCGCAAACGAGGATTGTTATCCGGGTTGCCTCCCCCTTCCCGGGCGGCAACCATGATTTCGCGGGCACAGCGCGAGAAAATGCGTCCCTTCTGTACATCCTTAGCCGCCTTTTTGCGTTTGATTTCATGCCATTTGGAATGTCCCGACATGATTCCTTCCTCCTTCGCCAGAGGTAAAGCCAACCTTTATCCCTTGCTTATATTATACTCCATCTTGGCTGGATTTGTCAACGTTTTGGGAGGGCAGAGGTCTCGCTTCGGCGCCCAAGCACGGCTTTCGCCCCCCAGAAGTACTTTCGATTCCCCTTGCCCTTTTCCTGCCCTTGTGATATAATATCCTTGGGGCAGGAAACAGGAGGCAGGATACAAGATATGGGTGACTGAGTGCTAAGGGACTCAGTCCTCACGAGTATCGGGGTGGTGGCACGGGGGCCATTCACGCCTCCGGGGTGGCCGGTGGGAGAAGGAAATGGTTATTTTGGGCATTGACCCTGGTTTGGCCCAAACGGGTTACGGACTGGTGGATTACACCCAACGTCGGTTCCAAGTGCGAGCCTATGGAGCCATTCGCACTCCGGCCGACCACTCCACCGCCCAGCGAGTGGCCCAAATCCATGCGAAGGTAGCGGAACTCATCGCCGTTCATCAACCCGAAGTGCTGGTCATGGAACAGTTGTTCACCCTGCGCAGCGGGAGCACTGCCCTCTCCATCGGACAAGCCATGGGCGTCATTCTTCTGGCTGCGGCCCAGGCGGAGGTGCCAGTGGTCCAGTACGCTCCGCCGCAGATTAAGCAAGCAGTGGTTGGCTACGGAGATGCCACCAAAGAGCAGGTGCAATATATGGTACAGCGCATTTTGAAACTGCCGGAACCTCCCTCTCCTGCTCACGCTGCTGATGCCCTGGCGATGTGCATTTGCCACGTGCACACCGCTTTAGGGGCCCTCCAGTCCGCTCTGCCCTCGCCCACCCCGCAGCGCGCGCAGTTGGAGGCTGCCCTGGCCCAGACTGGCCCTTCCAAGCGCCTGAAAGACCGCATTGCCGCCGCCTTGGAAGCCGAGGAGAAACGCCGCCAAGCCTATCGAGCGCGAAAGGACGAAAAGGACCATGGAGAATAAGAAATCCCTCAACCAGCAACTTCACTTGGTCCTGCCCAAGGGCAGTTTGCAGGAGGCCACGCTGGCCATGTTCAAAAAGGCCGGTTTTAACATCGTGGCCCATGAGCGAACCTACACCCTCGACATTGATGACCCGGAATTGGAAGGAATGCTCATCCGGGCCCAGGAGATTCCCCGCTACGTGGAGCGGGGCGTCTTCGATGCCGGGCTAACGGGTTACGATATGATTGTGGAATCCGGAGCCGAGGTGGTCGAGGTGGCAGAATTGGTTTATGCTAAGCAGGGCTTGGGTAAAGTAAAATGGGTACTGGCCGTACATCGGGATGCTCCCTACCAATCGGTTTACGATTTGGAGGGGAAACGCATTGCGACGGAATTGGTCGGCGTCACCAAGCGATATTTGCAAGAGAAAGGGGTGCACGCGGAGGTGGAGTATTCTTGGGGTGCGACGGAAGCGAAAGTGCCCCTGTTGGTGGACGCCATCGTAGAGGCCACGGAAACGGGCAGTACCCTGCGGGCCAACGGCCTGCGGATTGTGGAAACGGTGCTGGAAACCACCACCCGGCTCATTGCCAACCGCCAGGCCTGGCAGGACGAATGGAAGCGGGCGAAAATCGAGGGTCTGGCTGTCCTGTTGGATGGAGCCCTGCGGGCAGAACGCATGGTCGGGCTGAAAATGAACGTGCACCGCGAGGACCTGCCCGGCTTGCTGGAACTACTGCCCGCCCTGAAGAAACCGACCATTTCCTACCTCAGCGATGAAGAATGGATGGCCGTGGAAACGGTCATTGAGGAGGAGCAGGTTAAAAGCCTAATCCCCCGCTTGAAAGCAGCCGGAGCCCAGGGAATCATCGAGTACCCGCTCAACAAAGTGATACCATGATTGCCCAGTTGAACGGCAAATTGAGTTATGTTTCCGAGGATATAGTGGTGGTAGATGTGGGCGGGGTAGGATATGCGGTGCGGGTGACGCCGACCATTGTCTCTAACCTGCCTAAGGTGGGTTCGCCGGTGCGCCTGTACACCTACCTCCAGGTGAAAGATGATGGCTTGACCCTGTACGGTTTCAATTCCACCCAACAGCGGGAGTTGTTTGAACTGTTGCTCTCGGTGTCAGGAGTGGGACCTAAAGTCGCCCAGTCCATCGTCTCCGCGCTGCCCTTGAATACGCTGCTAAATGCTCTCCTGCGGGAGGACGTGGTAATGCTCACTCAAATCCCCGGCGTGGGAGCGAAACTGGCCCAGCGGTTGGCCATGGAACTGAGCGAAAAGGTCGGGCAGTTGTCCTGGCACGTGGAGGAACGAGAGGTGGGGGGAGTGCTGGTCGAAGAAGCGACTGAGGCTCTGCTGGGATTGGGCTACACCCCGACCGAAGCCAAGCGGGCCGCGAGCGGGGCTGTGCGCCGGTTGGGCGCGGAGGCAACCTTGGAAGCGGTGATTCGCGAGGCCCTACGACGCCTGGGTGGGTAAGGGGAAAAGCGCGAATGGGTCAATGGGTTAGGGGCTCAATTGACTTACTGGCCTGAGGATGAAAGAGATGCCAGAGGAACTTTCGCCGGTCCGATGGGAAGAAGAGGTCGAATACGAGCGCACTTTGCGCCCCCGCACGCTCCGAGAGTTTGTTGGTCAGGAGAGGGTGAAGGAAGAGTTGCGCTTGGCCATTGAAGCGGCCCGCCGCCGAGGAGAATCCTTGGACCACGTGCTGCTCTACGGGCCGCCGGGCCTGGGGAAAACTACTCTGGCCCATGTGGTGGCCCACGAAATGGACGCCTTCATTCGCGCCACTTCCGGGCCCGCCATTGAACGACCGGGGGATTTGGCCGCCATTTTGACCAATTTGGAGGAGGACAGCGTCCTGTTCATTGACGAAATCCACCGGCTCAACCGGGCAGTGGAGGAAATCCTCTACCCGGCCATGGAGGAGTTCCAGTTGGATTTGGTCATCGGTCGCGGTCCCAGCGCCCGCACCATTAAAATTGACCTGCCGCCCTTTACTCTGGTGGGGGCGACGACCCGCGCGGGACTGTTGACCTCGCCGCTGCGGGACCGCTTCGGGCTGGTGGAGCACATTTCCTTCTACCCTCCGGAGGAGTTGCAGACCATCGTCCTGAACTCCGCCCGGGTTCTGGGAGTGGAAATTGAGCCCGAAGGGGCCTGGGAAATAGCCCGTCGGGCCCGGGGCACTCCCCGGGTGGCCAATCGGCTGCTCAAGCGGGTGCGCGACTACGTGGAAGTCCAGGCCTACGGAGTGATTACCGCCGAACTGGCGCGGGAGCGGCTGGAGATGCTGGGGGTGGACGAACTGGGCCTGGATTCTTCCGACCGGCGGTTCCTGCGCACGCTGATTGAAAAGTTCGACGGGGGGCCGGTAGGCGTTGAGACCCTTTCGGCTTCCCTCAGCGAGGAGCGGGATACCATTGAGGACGTGTACGAGCCCTTCCTGTTGCAGTTGGGTTTTCTCCAGCGCACGCCCCGCGGTCGGGTGGCCACCCTCCGTGCCTACCAGCACTTGGGATTGAACCCCCAGAGGGAAGGGCAGGCGCGTTTTGCCTTTGAGGAGGGGGATTAGAGGCAAGGTTTTAGCCGCGGAGAGCGCGGATTTTCGGGAGAACGCTCATGATTTGCGGTCGGTGTGGAGCACGTAATCCAGCAAAAAACAAGTTCTGCCAGGAATGTGGCACTCGGCTCGATGTGGAGCATGGGGCCCAGCCGCTGCCGGAGGCGGAGTTTGCGGCTACTCCTCCTCCAACTGCTCCAGAGCCGGAGCCAACGGCCGAGGAGCAGATCCGACAGTTGCTCAATCGGGCCTTTGAACTCTACGAAGCCGGCCAGTTGGACGAGGCCATTGCCACCTGCCTGGAAGTGGTGAAAATAGAGCCCCTTAACGCCTCCGCCCATTCGTTGCTGGGGATGTTTTACGAGAAAAAAGGAGAGGTAGAGCAGGCCATTCGGGAGTACGAAACGGTGCTGGAAATCAATCCCCACAGCAGTGCGGAACGGGCCAGTTTGGCCCGGCTGCGGGGAGAGGAGGGTGACCGAGGTCGCTGGTTCTCAGCCTGGCGGCCCTATGGGAGGCCAGCGCTGGCGGCAGGAGGGGCATTTTTGGTGGTGCTGATGGTAGGTCTGTGGTGGCTGTGGCCGCGAGGGGAGGCCTTCCCGCCAGAGCAGGCTGAGGCACCCAGCCTCGTTTCCTCCCCGGCGGCCCTGCTGGCTACAGGCAAACGGTACTTGGCCAATGGTTACTACCCGCAGGCGGTCCAGGTTTTCCGCCGGGTACTGGAGTTAGACCCCCAAAACGAGGAGGCACAACGGCTGTATCGGCAGGCGCAATGGCAGGCCCGGCAGAGGACGCAATTGGCCTATGCCGCTCCCCGGACCTCTGGGCCTTTCACTTCGCCGCCGGCCGCGTCGGCAACGCCTTCGACCAGCGCGCAAGCCCGGCGGCCGCGTTCATCCTCTCCGCCGCCCCGACCGGCACCACCCCGGCGTTCCGCCCCCGCCTCCGAAGAGACTCCGACCCTTTCCCTACCGCCCCTGCCCCCAGTGGAGTTGGAACCGCTGTCGCCAGGGGCCCTCACCAGCGAGGAGTCGCTGGCTGTAGGGAGCGAAAGGGCCCGGCCGCGCCCGGATTGGTCTCGCTTGCGGCGAACCCCAGCCCCCTCCTCCGGCCCGGCCGAAGCGAGTCAGGGAGCCGGAACGGATGCTTCATCCCGCTGGCGGCGGTTGGGGCCGTCCGACCAGTTCACTCCTGCTACGCCTACGGTCCCCCCGCCGGAGGCCGAACCCTACATTCACGTGCAGGTGGACACCGGCTCCCGAACCCGCCCGTCCGTCCGGAGGGAGCAACCGTTGCAACCGACGACCAGCCCCCAGAAACCCCGGCCCCAAGTACGGGATTTGGTCGCGGAGGCCCAGCAACACGAGCGCAACGGCCATCGCCTCCTGCGCCAGGGCCGTTACCAGCAGGCCATTGCTGAGTACCGCAAGGCCCTGTCCACCGCACCCAACTACCCTAACGCTGGGTATGTGTATCAGCAGATTGGGTTCTGCTACGGGCGACTCCAGCAGTACGAGCAGGCCATTGAGGCCTGGCGCAAAGCGGAACAGTACTTCCAGCGCGATTTAGAGGCCGGCCGGGGTAGCCCGGCTACGGAAAGTGCCCTGCGGGCCACTCGGGAAGCCATCGCAGCCAGCGAAGCCTATGCCCGGAGAGAGACAGTGGGAAATGAAGGATGAATAAGGAGACGGTCATGAGCCGACAACTGCTATTAGGGATATGGTTAAACGCCCTCCTGGGGAGCGGGTGTTGCCTGCCCGCCGTCCTTGCCGCCGAAGATACGGTCGCTGCTCCCAAGCGAGCGGTGGTGCTATTTCCTTTTCGGGAAGGCGACCACGGAGTGGGCGTTTCCCAGTGGTTGACTTCTGCGGTTAAGCAAGCCCTGCGCGATTCGGGTCATTACGAGGTCATTCTGTTCGATATAGGTTCCCCCCTGGTCCAGCGCGCCCTGACCGATGCCCAAATCAGCCGGGAACTATTGGCCCGGCCCCAGGCAGCCACCACGCGGCGGGAAGTGGCCCGGGCTCTGGGGGCCGAAGCCGCCCTGAGTGGGGAAATCAGCACCTATTCTTTTTCCGCCGGCCAGCGGCGGGTAGTGGGCAAATTGGAGGTTTTGATTGAACTTGTGGAGGTGGCCTCGGCACGCCTGCTGGCCTTCAAAGTAAATGTCGAGGCCCAGACCTCCGCCTACCGCAAAGGCCCCAGTGGACACCGTGAGCCTAAGCCGGAGGCCGAGCGTAAACAGGAAATATTTTCCTCCCTGGCCGCCCAGATAGAGGCCCAAATTACCCGCCAGTGGCCGGAGGAAGGCCCTGCGGTGCGCGAGAGTCTCTCTCCCGAGTTGGTCTCCCCTCCTCCGCTGCCGGCACTGCCCCAAGACGCCCTAACTCAGGCCCGAAACTTGGCGGCCAACGGCCAAATACAGGAAGCAGTGGAGGCCTACACCCGGGCCATCATGGCTGACCCTCAGAATGCGGCCCTGTACTTGGAACTGGGTCAACTGTTTGCCCAGGTTGGCAACTGGGAGAAGGCTGCGCGGGAGTACAGCCATGCGGTCGAGGTGGAGCCCGAAAATGTGACCGCCTACCTGCGGTGGGGCGAGGCCCTGCTGCGCTTGCAAAACACCCAACAGGCAGCGCAAGTGTTTAAGCAGGTGCTTAACTTGGATAAGGAAAACGAAACAGCCCACCTGGCCCTGGCAGAAGCCTACCTGAGTTTGGGGAACACCGAGGAGGCAGTGGCAGAACTGGAAGCCCTGCTGGCCTTCACCGCCGACCCCTATGCGGTACTCATGCGTTTGGGCGACATCGCTCGGGGGCAGGGACGGCTGGAAGAAGCCCTGCAGCGGTATCAAGCAGCCCTCCTGCAACGGCCCCAAGACCGCCCGGCGCGGCGCCGGCTGGGGGAAGTCCTGCTGGCCTTAGACCGCCTCCCCCAGGCCCTGATAGAGGTGAGCAAACTCTTAGGCCCGCCGGAACAGGCCCCGCCCTCTCTGTCTCCAGAGATGTACCGCTGGGCAGTTAACATCCTGGACACCGAAGCCCGGCGACTGGCTCAGGAACTGGAGGCAACCATAATGGCCTATCGGCAGGCGACCCGAGGCAAAGCCGCTACCCTTACAACGCTGAACAGACTCACCGACCGCCTGCGCCATCTGTTGGCCCTGACAGAGCGGTTGCTGCCTCCAGCCGTGCACGAGCAAAGCCATAAGCATCGGCGGCTCAGTTACAGTTTGCTCGCCCAGACCGCCGCCGAATACGGAGTATATGTCCAGGAAGACGACGTTACGGCCTATGAGCGGGCCCTGATTGCCCAAGACCAAGCCCGGCGAGAGTTAAATACCGCCCGAGAAAGGGAAGCCCGGCAGAGATAGCACCTGGCAGCCACAACATGCTCCTGAAGGAATTAGATTATGAATTGCCGGAGGAACTCATTGCCCAGACCCCCCTGGAGCAGCGGGACCTCTCGCGGCTGTTGGTTTTAGACCGCCGCCAGCAGACGATAACTCATCGGCGGTTCCGGGATTTGCCGGAGTACCTGCACGCGGGTGATGTACTGGTCGCCAACGACACCCGGGTCCTGCCGGCTCGGCTGTACGGGGTCAAATGGCCCACAGGAGCCCGGATTGAGTTCCTCCTGCTGCGGGAGATAGAGCCCGGAGTTTGGGAAACCTTGGTGAGGCCCAGTCGCCGCCTCAAGCCGGGAACCCGGGTCGTTTTCGGGGAAGGGCAATTGGTGGCTGAAGCCCTGGAGCGTACCTCCGCCGGGTGGCGGATGCGCTTCGACCCGGCGGAAGCGGTGCGCCAATGGCTGCCTCACCTGGGCGAAACACCCCTGCCGCCCTATATCAAACGCCGCCTTCAGGACCCCGACCGCTACCAAACGGTGTACGCCGCGCAGAACGGCTCCGCTGCGGCCCCTACAGCCGGATTGCATTTCACCCCAGAACTGCTGCAGCAGTTGCAAGCCCAAGGGGTGGTCTGCGTGTTTCTCACCCTCCACATCGGATTGGACACCTTTCGGCCCATTAAAGCGGAGTGCGTCGAAGAGCACTCTATGCATTCGGAATACTACGAAATACCGGCGGAAACGGCGGCGGCCATCAATGCCGCCCGGACCCAGGGTAAACGAGTGGTAGCCGTGGGCACCACCTGCGTGCGGGCTTTGGAGAGCGCGGCCCAGAGAGAGGGCCCGGTGGAACCGCGCCGGGAATGGACCAGTTTGTTCATTACCCCTGGCTACCGCTTCCGGGTGGTAGATGCCTTGGTGACCAATTTTCACCTGCCCCGTTCCACCCTGCTGGCCCTGATTTACGCCTTCGCGGGAACGGAACTGGTCCGTCGGGCCTACGCGGAAGCGGTGCAGCGACGCTACCGCTTCCTGAGTTTCGGCGACGCCATGCTTATTCTGTAAGAGAAACCGGACCTTGGCCAACTTTGTTTTTAACTGTAAGCCTTCAGCCTGTGGCCTGCTTCGCCCAACGAACTCAAGGGTCTCAACGATAAGCCATAGGCCACCCGGCTGAGCGCTGCAAATTGAGGGAGCGAGCGCCATGTCTACCGAGCAAGTCCCTCCCAGCGTAGTGGAGGTTCTGAGCCAAACCCATGAGGGATTGGAAGTCTGGTGGGATTCCTCCCCGCTGATTTACCGTAAGTGGTGCGAGGAGATGCTGGCTAAGGAGCCAGACCCAGAGAAGCGAGCGCAGTTGGAGATACAACTGCGGCGGCTGTATGACGAGTCGCGGCCGGCGGAGTGTTTGTTTGACGGCGTGACCACCAATCCCCCGCTCTCCAAGCAGGCTATTGACCAGGCACGGGAAGAATGGGACTCCTGGGTGGAGGATTTAGTGCGCCAGCATCCAGAGGCCTCTCTCCACGAATTGTTCTGGCGGACTTACACCGAGGTGGTGAAACGCGGGGCGGCGATGTTTCGTCCCAAGTTCGAGCGCAGCGGCTATCGGCGCGGTTACCTGAGCGGACAGGTGGACCCGCGCCTGCTGCAAGACCTGGACACTATGCTAAAGCAGGCTCAAGCCCTCAATGGCGCCAGCCCCAACATCATGATTAAGATGCCGGGCACCCAGGAAGGCATTGAGGGCATTCGCATTTTGACCTCCTTAGGTATACCTACTAACGCCACTTTGGTCTTCACCGTCTCCCAATTGGTAGCCGTAGCGGAGGCGGTGATGGCTGGCCTGGCCGAGGCACGGGCTAAAGGTGTGGACTTGAGCCAGTGGCGGTCGGTGGGGACCATGATGTTAGGCCGTTTTGAGGGAGCAGAGGAATTTCAACGCCAGGCAGCCGCCCAGGGCATTGAACTGACCGAGACCGACCTGCGCTGGGCCGGCTTGGCCGTTTTCAAAAAAGCCTACCGCATTTTCCAAGAGCGGGGCTACGAAACCAAACTCCTGGCTGCCTCCATGCGTTTGGGACCCACAGTGGATGGTCGCCTGCGCATTTGGCACATCGAGAAACTGGCCGGCGGCAACGTAGTGTTGACCATTTTCCCCAACGTGTACGAGACCCTCTTCGCCAACTACACTCCGGAGGAGATTGTGCCCCGCATAGATGAACCCGTGCCAGAGGAGGAGTTGGACAAACTTTTGCAAATTGAATATTTCCGGCAGGGATATGAGGAAGGAGCCTATAGGCCTGTTCGGGTCTCCCAGGCCCGCCCTGTTTCGCCTGACGGCGTTGGCCACGGCGGTCACGGCCTCGTCCTGTCCGACAATCCGCTCGTGGATTTTGTCCTCCAGCCCCAGGAGCTTTTCGCCTTCTTCCGCGCTGACCTCCGTGGCTGGAATCTTGGTTTTTTCAGAAA
>DTZQ01000674.1 GCA_012961305.1 Armatimonadota bacterium
ATCAGCCGCCGAAATGGTGCTATTGCGAGCTAAACGGCGCGTAAAGGCCATCGCCTGACCCATCAGTTTTTTTTGTTCGTTGAGAAGTTTTATGATGGTATCTTTTTCTTTCAGTCGTTCTTCTAATCCGCTTTTTGCCTGAGATGCAGCATTTTGATTCTGTTTTATTTGATCTTGCAATTGAGTAATCCGAGATTTCAGTTCGGTGCGTTCATTCTGAAACTGCAATTGGGCAAAACCGTAAATACCCGACGCGCCGGCAAAAACACCGATTAAAAAAAAGATGACGGGTAACACGATATGCCGGTGCTCTTTATACCAGATTTTTCGCAGAGCCGCTTTATTGATATGGCTGGATTCCCCACTCTCGTACAAATGGGCAATCAGAGAAAGATCCAGACTTTTCTTGCAATGAGGACAAGTGCTTGCTCCTTCGGTAAGCGGATTGGAACAATACGGACAATATTCCATAAAATGACCTTTAAGCTTGGTGATAGGTATAGATAATTTAGCTCAAATGAAGGATAAAATCCAAGAGAAATTTTCAGGATGTAGAGATCGATATTATAACAACGTTATCCACAAAGGGAAAATGAAACATTGGAATGATGGAGTATTGGGAATGAAGCTTGATTGTTGAGTTATTTGGCTTCAGCGGTCAGCAATCCGTTAATTCGGTTTCCCAATGCTCCACCACTTCGTCACTCCACGAAAGCGCTTGCCTTACTCCGGCCGTTTTACCCTGATGGGATCAGCCGGTTGGGGCAATATTTTAACCTCTTTTTCCTTCAGCAGTTCAAGGGCAACCTGTACGGCTTTTTCTAACTGCGGGTCATGTCCTTCGATAACCAGTTTGGCATCCTATTGTAAATTGCACCAACGCTACTCTCCTGCTTTGTTGCGTTCCCTTTTCCTGCCTGCCGTCACCCAGGGGAAGATATTTGAGTACATCGGTTCAGGCAGGCCGATATTGGCCTGTGTGCCGGGTTGCTCATTTTCAACCTGTTTGCGCGCGGTTTTCGCCTGCTGATTGTCGGGGTGGGCCTCTTGCTGCTGACCTCTTTCTTAGGCGGAGGAATCTACCCGGCCATCTACCAGGGCCTTTTCGTAAATCCCAACGAAATTGAACGCGAGGCCCCTTACTTAGAGCGCAACATCGAGTTCACCCGTCGGGCCTTCGGCCTGGATGCTATTGGAGAGCAACCCTTTCCGGTGAACACGGATTTGACTTGGGAAGACTTACAGGCCGATGCTCCCACCGTAGATAACATTCGCCTGTGGGACCGGGGCCCCTTGAGGGATACCTATCGGCAATTACAGGAAATCCGCACCTACTACGAGTTTGCGGGCATAGACATTGACCGCTATTGGCTCAACGATGAGTACGTGCAGGTGGCCTTGGCCGGAAGGGAACTGTCCTTCGCCCAACTGCCGTCCCAGGCCCAAACCTGGGTCAACCGGCATCTGGTTTACACTCACGGCTACGGCCTGTGCCTTTCACCCGTTAACGTCTTCGACCGGGAGGGACAGCCGGTTCTGTTTGTCAAAGACATCCCGCCGGTGGCCACGGAAAAGGCCCTGCAGGTAACACGGCCTGAGATTTACTATGGAGAGTTGCCACCTGCGGACGATTACGTAGTGGTCAACCTCCGGGAGAGCGAAACCACGCGGGAGTTTGACTACCCGCGCGGGGACGCTAACGTGTATACTTCCTACGCCGGCCGCGGAGGGGTCAAGGTGGGAGGGTTCTTTCGGCGGCTGGCTTGGGCCCTGCGGTTCCATAGTCTCAACCTGTTAATCAGCCAATCCCTCACCCCGGAAAGCAGGATTCTCCTCTATCGGCAAGTTGCAGCCCGAGTGCGGCGTCTGGCTCCGTTTTTGGTGCTGGATTCCGACCCGGCGACCTTCAGCGAGGCTCGGCCTCCCCACCCGGACCCCTATTTGGTGGTTGCTGAGGGCCGACTCTTCTGGATTTTGGATGCCTATACGGCCGCCCGCACCTACCCTTACTCCGAACCGTTGCCTTCCCGGTGGCACCGTTACAACTACCTGCGCAACTCGGTGAAAGTGGTCGTGGACGCTTACCACGGCAAAGTAACTTTCTACGCCTTTGACCCTGAAGACCCCGTCCTGCGCACCTACCGCAAAATCTTCCCGGCGCTGTTCAAAGACTACGCGGAGATGCCTTCGTCCCTGCAGGTTCACATTCGCTACCCCCACCTGTTGTTTTACTTTCAGGCCCTCATGTACCAGAAATACCATATGACCGACCCGCGGGTGTTTTACAACCGCGAGGATGAATGGGAACTGCCGACAGAGGAATACGCGGACAAAACGCGGCGCATGACACCCTACTATATCATCATGCGCCTGCCCGGCGAGGAGCGGGAGGAGTTCCTCCTTATGGTGCCCTTCACCCCTCGGGGTACGAAGGAAAATCCCCGCAACAACATGATTGCCTGGCTGTGCGCTCGTTGCGATGGGGAAAACTACGGTCACCTCTTGGTGTTCCGCTTCCCCAAACAGGAACTTGTCTACGGGCCCATGCAGATTGAAGCGCGCATCAATCAAGACCCGTACATTTCAGAACAGTTGACCCTCTGGCAGCAGGAAGGTTCGCGGGTCATTCGGGGCAACCTGTTGGTGATACCCATTAAAAACTCGCTGTTGTATGTGGAGCCGCTTTACCTTACGGCGGAGCGGAGCGCCCTGCCGGAGTTGAAGCGGGTGATTGTGGCCTACGGGCAGAAGGTAGTAATGGAGACCACCTTGGAGCGGGCACTGCTGGCTATTTTCCGCCCGGAGGCCCTGGCAGCGGCTTCTGGGGAGGCCGTCAGCGGGGCTCTGCTGCGGGAAATACGCCGTCAAATCGAACTCGCGCTGCGGCTGTACGAGCAGGCTCAGCAGTCCCTGCGCCAGGGTGATTATGCGGCCTACGGCGAGAAATTGGCAGAGATGGAAAGAACCCTGCAGGAACTGGCCCGTCGCGGAGAAAGTGGGCCGGCTGCGGAAACACCTACGGAGGAACCATGAAAGCACTAATTACCAGCGGTGGTCGGGGGACGCGGCTACGTCCCATCACCCACACCCAGAACAAGCACCTCATTCCCATTGCCAACAAACCCATTTTGCACTACGCCCTGGAGGCAGTGCGGGAGGCGGGCATCATCGACGTAGGCATCGTTTACAATGCGGACAGCGAGGAAGTACCCCAGGCCATTGGCGACGGCAGCCGTTGGGGACTGCACATCACATACATCCCGCAGGAGGCTCCTTTGGGGTTGGCCCACGTGGTCAAAATCTCGCAGGATTTCATCGGCGATGAACCCTTCGTGTTCTACCTGGGCGACAACATGGTGGTAGGAGGCATTCGGCGGTTCCTGGAGGAGTTCACCCGGCTGGACACCAATTGTCACCTCACTCTGGCCCGGGTCAAAGACCCCGAGCGGTTCGGGGTGCCAGAAATAGTCAATGGGCGTATCGTATCTGTTGAGGAAAAGCCCCAACACCCTAAAAGCCCCTATGCGGTTGCAGGCATCTATTTCTACGACCACCATATTTTCGAGGCGGTCAACAACCTTCAACCCAGCGCCCGGGGGGAGTTGGAAATCAGCGACGCCCACCAGTATCTGCTCGACCACGGTTACATCGTAACCTATTCCGAAATCACCGGCTGGTGGAAGGACACCGGCAAGCCGATTGACCTGCTGGAAGCCAATCGCCTGGTACTGGAGAACCTGGAGGAGCGAATAGAGGGAGAGGTGGACGAAAAATCCAACCTCTTCGGCACGGTCATTGTGGAACGGGGAACGCGCATTGTCAACAGCAACCTGCGGGGGCCGCTCATTATCGGCGAGGATACGGTGGTAGAGGACAGTTACATAGGCCCCTTCACCTCCATTTACCATCACTGCTACATCCGGCGCAGTGAAATTGAGTACAGCATTGTCCTGGCCCACTGCCGCATTTTGGACGTACACGCGCGCATTGAGGGAAGCCTGTTGGGGAACGATGTGGAAATTGTGGCTGCGGCCGACAAACCTCTGGTCCATCGCTTTATGCTCAGCGACCAGAGCCGGGTGGAAGTGGTGTAAAGCCACCACCCCTGGTGGCTGTATCGCCGTGGAGAGGCTGGGGCTGGTGACCTATTGACCAATTGAGGGGCGTAACTGTTCAGTCCTCACTTTCACCCCCGATGTTCAGGGGCAATTGGGCAATCTTCACCAGTGCTGAGGACTGAGTGCTGACCTTTCCATCCCCCTCTTTCCCTCCGCGAGCGGGGACGGGGGAAGGGCCAGGGGTGAGAGCCTGAATCCAGAACTTTTCCCGCTAACCTGAAGGCTCAATACCACCAGCAGGCTGAACAGTTATGCCCAACTCTTAACTCAGGAGGCAGCAGGAATGGGTATCACTTACATTGAAGGGGTAGTGACTGGTCCTACGGGCAAACAAGCAACCGTGCGCTTTCTGGTGGACAGCGGAGCAACTTATACCTTATTGCCCTCTGAGGTTTGGCAGGCGATCGAGTTGACACCCCAACGCTCAGCGGTTTTCACCTTAGCCGATGGTACGACCATCGAGCGCCAGATTTCAGAGTGCCATATTGTCCTGCCTCAGGGACAAGCCCACACCCCGGTCATTCTGGGGGAACCGGAGGACGAACCGCTGTTGGGAGTTGTCACCCTGGAGATTCTCGGATTGGTCCTGAACCCTTTCACCCGCCGGCTGCAGCCGATGCGGATGCTGCTGGTTTAATGGAATTAGGACTTACGCCGTTGGGATGGGTCATGAAGCCATCAGGGATGATAGGCCCGAGTACGCGTTGTCTGAAGTTCCATTACCCTTCCAGACCTGAGATAGAAGCCCTTTTGAGCAAGGTAAGAGGCAGAGAGCAGGAGGCAGTTGAATGGCTCCTTTCATCGGTTGCGCGGAAGTGAAGATGGCCTGGCTGTTGATGATTTTAGTGGGGGGATTGTACCTCCGTACCCTGCCGCCGACGGTGACCTACGGGGGGGACTGTGGCGAACTCATTGCTGCCTCCTACACCCTGGGCTTGCCCCATCCCACCGGATACCCCTTTTACCTTCTGTTGGGGCGTCTGTTTGCTTCCCTCATGCCCATAGGCACGGTGGCCTTCCGCTACAACCTCCTGTCGGCCTTCTGTGGCGTGTTAGCCGTGGGCCTGGTTTACAAGGTTGTTTACCTCCTTACAGCCGATGTTCTGGCCTCTTTTGTGGCTGGGGTGGCCTTGGCCGGAAGTTACGTGTTCTGGGCCCAGTCACTCATTGCTGAGGTGTACGCCTTACACGCTTTGGCCGTAGCCCTGGCGGTGTTCTCTTTCCTGCGCTGGCGGGCTACGGGTGACCGACGGTGGCTGTACAGCCTGGCTTTGACCTTTGGGTTAGGCTTGGGCAACCACAGTTCCCTTTTCCTCCTGCTCCCTGCAGTGCTGATAGGAGTGGTACTGCGGCGGCGGGAGGCGCCGGTGCGGGGACGCAATTGGGCAGTGGGTGGAGCGTTGCTTCTGGCCGGCCTGCTGCTTTACCTCTACCTGCCCGTGCGTTCGGCCCAGCACCCGCTTTTGAACTGGGGTCAGCCGGACACTTGGGAGCGGTTCTGGGCCCATGTGACCGGGCGGCAATATGCCGACCGGATGTTCGCTTTCTCCCTGCCGGAGGTCATCGCCCGTCTCCGTCCCTTCGGCAAGGTGTTCTGGGGACAGTTCCCCTGGCTGTTTCCCCTGGGCTTCTGGGGGGCCTGGGAACTGGGACGCAAATACCGCGACGTAGCAGCCTTGACGGGAACGGCCATTGTGCTCTACAGTCTGGTATTTCTCAACTACGATGTGGGCGACGTGTGGAACTACTTTCTGCCTGCCTACCTCCTCTGGGCGATTTGGATGGGCATTGGCCTGGCGGCGGCCTATCGAGCGCTGGTTAACAAACCTAAATGGACGGCAATAAGTGGCTTTTGGGGCCTTACCTTCGCGGTCACTGTGGCCCTGGCGAGGCAGTACTGGTATGTCTTGCCCTACACCGATTACTCCAGCAACCGCCGGGCAGAGGAGACAGCCCGGGCCATGCTGAACGCCGTAGAGCCCAACGCAGTGCTTTTGGCGGTGGATGACGAGTTCACCTTTTCCCTGTGGTACTTGCAGTACGTGGAGGGAATACGGCCCGAAGTACAGGTGGTGATGCTGGACTATCGCGAACCTCCACGCCAGGTCGCCTGGGCACAGCAGTTTCTGGCGGAAACGGTTCCCCAAAGGCCGGTCTACTTGACCTACTGGTCTCCGACCCTCGCGGCCGGATGGTTTCTGGAAGGACGGGGGATGCTGGTTAGACTGCGGGCCAAACCGCGGCCACCAGCCTGCTATCCTCCCTCGACCTACCAGTTCTGGGTGACCGTCGGGGGACGTTTGGAAGTTGCCCATTTCCAGGTCAAGCCAGTCACAGTCAAGCGGGGCGGATTGGCCACCGTTACCCTCCATTGGCGCTTCGTACCCTATCCCTTCCCCGCACGCGGGGCCTTCTCTTCACTTCCCCCCGCACGCGGGGGGAAAGGGGGGGGTGGTGGGGTCTTCTTCCCCGTGCGGCTGTGGGTGGTCAATGTGGCGCAAGGCCCGCCAATTGGATTTGTAGGCGCAGGTTTCAAGCCCGCGGGAGAGGTTCGGGTTCCCATTCACATGCGACCCCAGACGGTCTACTGGAGCCAGACGGAAACCCTGCACTCGCCACCGGACAGCGGCCGGGATTGGATAGAGGGAACCCTTTTCCTCGGGGTGCCGCGCAACGCTCTGGCTGGCAACTACCGGGTGTACTTCCAAGCAGCCGACGTTCCTTCGCTGGTGCCTGTCGGTTGGCTGCAAGTGGTGCACCGGTAAAGAGAAGGGACTTTAGTCAAAGATACAAGTCCCGCGGGCGTGGAGGTCATCCTCGCTGAGGGTAAAAGTGTCCAAACGCACCTTAAAGGGCAGTTCACGGAAGTCCACCAGGGGGTTAATTTTGCGTTCCAACCACTTCAGAATTAACGAGGGCAGTTTCAGCGAACCTACCGTAGTGCGCTGCAGCAGTACCCAGAGGGCGGTGCGGTCTTGCAGGCCCACCAATCCCTCGACCTCGAGGTTGAGGGGACGTCCCAGGGCTTCTGTTTCCACTTTTACTCGCACGCCGCCCGGCTTAAGGTTCAATTCAACGTTGAGGGCCAATTCCTCCTGTTTCAGCCGTTGCCGGAGGTATTCCTTCAGATGCTCTTCGCTGACGAACACTTCAAATTCGGCTGGCCCGAAAAGGCGAACTTCTGCCGACCAGGGGGTGGCCTGCGCTCTTGGCACCCACAGTTTCAGTCGGTCTAATACCAAACCATGACCAACCTGCACTTCCCGTCCAGCAATGGCCACCTCTGAGAGGTGTCCTCGGAGCAGCCGCCAGCGGCTTGTGGGGCCGAGGCTGACCGTGTACTCCTCCGCCGGACCCAGGAGTCGCTGGCAGGCCCAGCGGAGATGGGCCGTTACGAGGGTGTCGGCCTGCCAGTAAAAGTAAAGCAGCACGCCTATAATTACCCCTGCTCCGAGACTCAACCAGGGGCGACGGGTGCCTCGAACTCCACCACCCCCCGGCTGTGGGGAGGGGGGACAACCCCCGTACCCGGGAGCAGGGGGAAGGGTTGGGGAAGGACAACGGTCAGAACGGTTACCAGCCATATTTCTCCGGCCCCCAATCTTTGAACACCAACTCCTGCTGGAGCAAAACCACCTTGCGGCTGGGCAGGTCCTCGTACAGAACCACACCTGGGCCTACGCAACTGTAGGCCCCTACTTTGACGCCGGGCATGAGGATAGCGTTCACTCCGGTGCGGGAGTAGTCGCCCATATAGGCGCAGTTTGCTCCCCAGCGGGGAAACTCCCGGCGGCCTTTAATGTAGTGGAGAGTATTTTCGTCGTCAAAGCGCAGGGTCCCGCACACGCTGGCCGCGCCGATGTCCACCCGGCTGCCGTACACCCCCGCCATTTCGCAGTAGTGGTAAAGAAACACTCCGTCGAACAACACGCCGGAGAACTCGGCGCCGTGGGCTACCAGGCTGTGCGGGCCGAGGACGCTGTGGCTCCCCACCAAGCCATAATCACGCACTCGGCAGTGGTCGCCGACGAGCACTTCCCCTCCCAGGATGGCTCCATTGGTCAACTGGGCGTGCGCTCCCACGAACAGGTCGCCCCTTACCACCACCCGATTTCCTATGCTGCTGCCCGGGCCCAACACGACCCGCCCCTCAATTTCCGCCCCGTCGTGGATGCGAGCATCGGGGGCTATCTGGTTCCCTTCCAACCGGGCGCACAGGTAATCCAGCAGCCGGGCGTTGGCCTCCAAAATGTGCCAGGGTTTATCCACATCCACGAAAAATTCGGTGGTTTCCACCGCCCGTACCATCTGGCCCTCCTCTAAGAGCATGGCTACCGATTGGGCAATTTCGGCCTCCAGGGGTGGCATTCCCCCTACCGGCACGTGGCGAAAAAGGCCGGGATTATTGCGCAAATAGGGCACAGCGGCAGGATGGAAAGCATAAACGCCGCCGAGCCGGTGGGAACCGCCCCGTGGATGTCCTTCCACGGCGGTCAACTGGCCGGCGGTGACTTTCGCACAGAGCCAGTCCAAACTGCGCTCCTCGCCTAAGGGGTGGACTAATGCCGCTGCGACAGGTTGGTCAGCGCGAAAGGCTTCAACTACGGCCTGGAGATTTTCCTGACCCAGGGCGAGGTCACCGTACACCACGAGGAACTCCTCTTCCTCGCCCAACTCGGCCAGGGCCAACAGGGCGGCCGGAGCAGTGCCCTTTCGCTCCCGCTGTTCAACAAACAGAAGAGGGGCCTCGAGGCCGTGCAAGGCATGGCGCACGGAAGGTGCGTGCGCTCCCACCACAACTGCAATTCGCCGTAGGTTCAGGGCCAGCAAATCCTCCACCAAGCGACGCACAAGGGGCACGTTTCCCACCGGCAGGGTACATTTCTGCCGCGTTTCGTTATAGGGCCAAATTTTGGTTCCTTCTCCCGCCGCCAGAACGATGGCGTTCATGAGCGTGTTTCCTCCTGCAATGACAAGCCGTCAGCCATATGGCTTATCGTTTTGGGTTCGTTAGGTTCGTTCCAGCATCCCCCACCGCGATACAGCCTCAGCCTGGCCACCCCGATGCAACCACCTCCCTGCCACCGCGATAC
>DTZQ01000675.1 GCA_012961305.1 Armatimonadota bacterium
AGAAGCAGACCCGGTCGCCGAACTCCCGCTTGAGCCGCGCCGTGTCGTCCATCTCCGCCGCCGAAACCTGTACAGGATTGATGATGTCAATCCCGGCCGCGATGAAGTGGGGCAGCAGCCGATAGACGGAACCGCAGCAGTGGTAGAAAACCTTGGCCTGGGTGTGTTCGTGGAGAAACTGAAACTGCTTCTTCTGCAGGGGCCAGAAAATTTCCCGGTAGGTCTGGGGCGAAACCATGGGCCCCCTCTGAATGGCAATGTCGTCGCCGGTAGCCACCACGTCCAAATACAGCCCTACGGCCTCCAAGAAATGTTTCGCCATCCGCAGGGTGAGGTCGCAAACTCGCTCCAGAAACTCCCGGGCAAAGCGAGGGCGCAGAGCCAGGTCGGCGAACCAATCCTCGAAACCACGCAGGTATTGGCTGAGGTGAATCCACCCTCCCGGCGCATGGCCGACCAAGGCATAGTCCGTTTCCTCCCGCAGCCTTTTGGCTTCCTCCGCTAAACCCCGTACCCGGCCAGGGTCATCCGGGTCAGGCCAAGGATATTCGTCCAACTCTTTCTCCGTTATCTCCCCAGCCAGTGGCGACTCATCCAGTTCGTAGTAGTAGCCGTCGGGTTGCAGGCGGCGCACGACGCCCCATTCGTCCCGCCACCGCCCGTCGGGTAGAAGGGCATCTTGCGAGCGGTCCGGCGGCTTGGGCAAAAGGCCGATAGTGTCAATGCCCAGGGCCTCCAGAATTTCCTCATCCACCCGGGCCAACTGCTGCATCCGGTCCACCACCACCGTCTCCTTCTTCAAGCCGAAATGCCGTTTGAGCCGCTCGTAGGCCTGAACGGTGATGCCGGTCACCCGCGTGGAACCCAAGTCCATAGGCACCCGGTCCGTGCGCTGCCGGTTCAAAGCCGCTAACACCCGCTCCCTGGAAGTCATAGACGGCCTCCGCTTACCTCAACAGTCCTTCTTTTCCCCACCCTTTCAGCATACGTCCTAATTATAACCTTTTTTGCCCGGTAAGGCAAGGGGTTGGGGACGAAAAATGGAGCGTAGCGCAGACCATTCGGCCAACGATACCCGGTCAGAGGTGCAGGCCAAAATAGCAGACTGCCAGCGCATCGGGGTGGGGGAGAGTTGGTTGGTCAGTCCGGAGGCAGAGACCGTAGAGGTGCTTCGGCTTTCGCCGAAAAAATCAGAACGCATCGGTCTGTTTGGACGCGGGGAAAGCGTACATTCGGAAGTCTTCCCCGACCTTAGTCTGGCCGTGGATGCAGTTTTTGCCTAACCCTAACAACCCCTTTACCGCACTCCTTTTCGCCCTGTGCGCCGCTCCTCCTCTAAGGAACGCACAATGGCCTCCCGCGCCTCGTCAATGAGGAACTGTACCTCCTCTGTGCGGAAGGTCCGCTCCGCGAAGGTCCTTTTTTCCAACGTGCCCAGGAAGCCCCGGAAGGCCTCGAAGTAGGAGCCGTAGATGTGGAAGGAATCCGCGATGTGAGTGTACTGACCGACGCGAATGGGTCGGCCCAGCCGCTCTGCCACTCGCTCCGCCAGGACCCGCTGTAAGTCGGTAAAGGCATACATGTTCATAAACGCCGCTTTGAAGGCATCGTTGCTGCGGATGTGGGCGTTCATGACCAATTCGTCGTCAAAAATGCGCACCCAGAGGCGCTGCAAGCAGGCCGGGTCGTCAATGCCCGCATCCTCCCAGGGTTTCCAAATTACAGCCTGGGCCCGTCGGGTGTGAGGAGCCTGAGCCAAGGTTTCCACTATGTATTCCAATTGGTCGACCGGCTGGGCAATTCCGGGAACGGAGTAAGCCGTGAGCCGGTGGTGGTAGGTGTATTGCCACCCTCCAGCCGCTGGGTCAATCCAGTGGTCGTGAATTCCGCTGACCACTTCCTGCCGATAGACCTCCAGGTCAGCAATTCCGCCGGGGAGCGCGCGGTGAATGCGCGGCTCGGCCAAAGGCTGGCGCACGACAATAATGGCCATAGCGTCCCGGCTGGGCGGGTCGCCGGGGCGGTCGTACTGGGTGGGAATGCGTGCGCCCTTCTCCCAAGTTTCCACCACCGCCTTTTCCCAGGCTTCGGGCAAAGTATCGGCTTCCACATACACTACAGGCAAGGTCAACTTCATAAGTTTCCTCCCCCAATCCAGTATCGAGCATCAAGTATCGGGGTGGCAAGCCTGTGGTCAGTGACCTATTGAGGCTCAAATAACAGGACGCTAAGCCAAGCGACTGACGGCCAGGGGCTTACCTCACAAATACTTGTCCAACCAGGCCGTGATGCGCGGTACGACCTGGTCTAAGGGCAAGTCATGCCCCGCGTCGTACCAGTCAATATGCTTGGGTTCGCGGGCCACTTCGTAAAGGCGTTGGTTAGCCTCTACGGGGACAATGTTGTCAAATCGCCCATTTTGCAGCAGCAGCGGGCGGGGGCTGATGTGAGCCGCGAAATGGAGCGGGTCCACGGGGGCCAAAATCCGGGCCAGTTCGTCGAAATCCAAGTTGGGGCGGGCTTCGCGCAGACGTATTCCCGCTTCCAACTGGCTCTTCTCTGCCATTAATCCCCAATCCGCTCCCCCCACGACCAAAACCGGCACCTTAACGCGGGGCTCCACCGCCGTCAGCACCGCGCCCAAAATCGCTCCCATGCTTCCCCCTATGAGGCCGATACGCTGGGGGTCAATTTCCGGCCGCGTTTCCAAATAGTCAATCCCCCGCCGCCAGTCCACTACCGTCTGGATGAGCGCATCGCGGTCGCGGTAGAGGAAAGGCGAATAAATGTCCACCCCTTCCCGCTTGCGGTCGCCGTGATACTGGGCATCCAGAGCCAAACAGGCCCGACCGGTCGCAGCCAGAAGGGCCCCGGCCATGAGACCATCTTCTTTGCTGCCTCCGTAGCCGTGCAGGAACAACACGCAGGACACCGGGCCCGGTCGCTCCTTGGGCAGAATTAGATACCCGTACACAGTCTCATGGTGCGTGCTGACGAAGGAGATTTTCTCCACGCTGAACGTGCCCTGGTCGCGCACCTCCAGCACCTGTGCATTCAGGGGCAAATCCCGGTCGTACTGGTAGAACTCCAAAAACACCCGATAGGTTGCTTCGTCCACTGGCTCACGGGCGACCCCAGGCGAAATCCACGCCAGGCCCAGAGCCGCCAGCCAGAGTCCTATTCCCCAGCGGTTACGCCTTCCCATGTGTGCTATCTCCTTACCTCCCCGCACGCGGAGGGGAATCCTGCATCGGGCAACTGCCGAGTTACCCAGTTTCCCAATTGCCAACTGCCAATATACGTCTGCACGTCTATCACTTCTCCAGGTCAGTAGGGCTCCCCTTCACCCGCAGGGTGACAATCTGCGCTTGGTGCAGCCGCAGGGTGGCCCGGGTCCCCACGCTGAGCCGTTCCTGGGGACGGCCCCTCAGGTCAGCCTTCCATAGTTCCCGCGCTCCGGCGACTTCCACTGCCACCTCTGCCTCATCCGCGTAGGGCCGCCACAGACGCAGGACCAGGTCCTCCCCTTCCGGATAGGCCGCCGTGAGCACCACAGCCCCTTCCGGCTCCAAGGTCAGGCGGGAGAACGAGGCAGGCTCAAACCCCGGTCCGACCGACAGAATCGACAGCGGCTGAGAGAACATCTCGGCGAAATCGCAGACGCGGGCCGTCGCCGCGGAGCCTTCGTAGAAGTACAGGGCCAATTCGTACCGTTCCCTCCCTGTCAAAGGGGCATAGCGTTGGGGGGCGTAGATGAAGTAGCCCCCATAGGCCAGCACGACCTCTAAGGAGGCCGGCTCCCGACGGCAGATGATGGCCGTGGCCCGGTCGGTGTAGGCAGCCACCCCTCGCCCTTCCCCCTCGGCAAAGGCATACCGCAGGGCCATGTATCGCTCCTCCGGAGCCTGCCGCAACTCGAAGGCCCCCTGGGTGTAGAAGCGGGGGGTGGAGTAGGGGAGGGGCAGAGCCAGCCGCAGTTTCCGCTCATCGTGGGAGAAGCGCGGGAGCCGCGGCTCCTGGGGCCCTTCGCCCACCTCCGTTTTCTCCCCGAAGTCGAACTCCAACTGCAGGCGCACCAGCGGTGAGCGAGGTGCCAGGCGGATTTCGCCGGTGAAGGGCACCTTTCCCAAATGCCCTCGCACCTGGGCCAGCGCGTAGGGCCCCTCTCGGCGACCCGTTACGGCTTCCACCCGGCTCCGCAACTCGCCCTCGGGGAACCAACCGGTGAGATAGGCCGGAGTCCGAAGCAGCGGCTGTCCCTCGAAGGTGTAAGCCTGCAGCAGGCCCTCCGGAGAAATCTCCAAACGCAGGAACTCATTGGCCAACGTCACTCGGCCGTCCCGAACCCTCATCCGAGCGGCGGGCAGCGGGGCCGGCACCCCTTCGACCACCCGATAGCACACGTAACCCAGCGACGGCGTCTCGGCCCAGAGCCAGCCTGCCACCTCGCGAGCCGAACCGTCGGGATGGCGAGCGACGACCTTCACCTCCGCTGGAACGGATTGGCCGTTCGGACCCAGGAAGGAGGGGTTCTTCACCGCGCCCGGCGGTAAGGTCAGCCTCAAGGGAACCACTTCCTCACGGGGCCAGCCGGAGACGTTCGCCACGACGAACTCGCGTCCCTGGTCTCCCGCCAGTTCCCGAACCAGCCGGTCGCATCGTTCCCTTGCCTCTGCAGCGGCCGCTTCCGCCATCTCCGCGTAGGTTCGGAAACCGGCCGACCAGATGCCGAAGACCACCGGCGCGCAGACCCAGGCATCGTGATGGTGGCCAATAAGGATGAGCCGCCAGATGTCCGCCAACTCCTCCGAGGCTCCGCGACCGGCGAGGGCCAAGAGGCGCTCGGTACGCAGAGCCAGGTCCTCAGCCCGGCGGTCTGCCCGCTGGGGCCTTCCCGCCAAAAGGCCCCAAGGGAAACGATGCTCGAAGCGGGCGAAGGCGTCCGGCCATTCCTCCTTGGGCTCACCGATGAGGTCGAAATACTCGCTGAGGGTGACGAACTTCACCTGCACGAAGGGAGCCCTCATCCGCAGGCGCACGCACCGCTGCCCTTCCTGGGCTTCGGCGGCCACCACTGTCCCCTCGGCTTGCACGCCCCGGCTGTGCCCTATCCCCCAACCCTCCGGAAGCGTAGGAGCCTCAAAGGAGCCGCGAGGCAGCAGTTCTTTCCCTTCCGGCGGCACCCGAAGGCTCAGGGCATCGAAATCGGCGTCGCCCTCGAGGGCGAGGATACGCCCCTGGGGGAAAAGATAGACCGCGTCATCGGGGACCCGGAAGCGCAATTCGGCCCGATGCCATGCATTGTCAGGAGGTACATCGGAGGTCTTGAGGCCGGCCGTTGCTCTCCCCGCTGCGTTGTGGGCATCTATGTAAAGGTGGGCTCCCTCTTTGCGGGCCCTTATCCAGCCGGAGAGCACCACCTCCTTGCCCCGCAAGGCCCTGGCCTCCAAGCGGCGGCAAAGGTTCACATAGCCCCCTCCAAAACGGCCCCGAGCCGCGGCGGAGGCTGGACCGGGTAAATGCTGGGCGGCGAAATCCCCGAAGAAGGTGAAGAGAGGATGGAGTACCCCCGCCCGGCGGCAGGCCTCCACGGTGGCTGGGGAGGGGCCGCGCAGACCGTAGCCGGCGATGAGGGCGTTGGGGGCCGGCACACATTCGATGCGGGAGCCGTCCGGTCCCACCCACCAGACCTTCTCCGCCTCGTAGGACGGGGCGCTGCCGAAGATGGCCCAATGGGTGCGGTAGAGCACGCCCCGGAAGCCCAACCGCCGGAGCATCTGGGGCAGTTGTCCAATCATGTCCGGTTCCTGCGCGGCGTAAACCTTCACCGGCTTGCCGACGGCTTCCTCCACCGCCCGACAACCCAGGACAAACTGCCGCACCGCCGATTCCGCGCCGATGGTGTAGAGGATAGGCTGGGTGTAGGCACCACCAACCCCCTCCACCCGCCCCTGGCCCACCAACTCCCGCAGGCGTTCCAGGCGGCCCTTATCCTGCAACGAGGGGGTTCTCATCTCCTCAAAGCCGCCGTTGTAAAGCATTTCTTCCCCCGTGTCCTTCACCGTCAGGGAGAGGTCATCGAAATCCGCCCTTCCGGGCTCGAAGGCGATTTTGGCCTGAGGGAAAAGGGTGACCGCCTGAGGGGGGACGGGAAACGCCAGTTCGACCCGGTGCCATTTCCCGTCGGGGGGGACGCGCTCGCTCAGACGAGCAGAGCCGGGCAAAACCCTGGACTGGTCCCAAGCGTCCAGGTACAGATGGGCTCCCCGACCTTGCTCGGCCCGAATCCAGCCGGAGAACACCAGCGTTTTCCCCCGGCATGGGAGGGCGGAGAGGGGTTGGCAGCAATTGACGTAGGTTCCCCGCTGGAGCGTCAATCGCACCCCCCCTCGGCCCGACCGGGCCGCTGCGGGCAGGAAGTCTGCTCGCCACTCGCCCCGACCGCCCCACTGCCAACCCAAAAGACGCGGTTTTTCTCGGCCTCGGCGCTCCACGGCGAACTTCTCCCCCTGCTGCATCCGTTCGAGGGTGTAGGGTTCCAACTCCAACACAGCCTTGTACGACAGCACCGCCTCTAACAGGGCGAAGAGCGCATCCAACGCTCGTGCGTAGGCGTACTCGTTCGTCAAGTAATACCCTCCATGCCAGCCGTGCCCCTCGTAGGGAGTGGCCAAAACTAAGGTCAACAACATGGGCACCGTCATCGCAGGTTCTCCTTGGTTTTACCCATAAGTGACTACTCAGCCGGAGGCTGATATTCCCGCCGGCCGCCGCGATGCAACCACCTCCCGGCCACCGCGATAC
>DTZQ01000676.1 GCA_012961305.1 Armatimonadota bacterium
CGTCCACTTCTGGAGAGCGGGCCAGTTCCTGCAACACTCGCTCCTCGCCCAGCATTCTTATCACCCCTCCCACGTCCACTTCTGGGGAACGGGCCAGTTCGCGCAGCACTCGCTCCCGACCCAAAAGCCTTATCACCCCCCCTACATCTACTTCGATGCCCAGTTCGTCTACCGTTAATTCCTTCATTCTCAACACCTCCTCCAAGGCTTGTTGATGCCACAGTAGCGCGTGAGCCAGGTAAGCCGGATATTCCCCCCGATGGGCCAGCAGAAACTCCATGACTTCCCGCTCCCGCGCGCCCTTGGTCACCATTAGCAGCGGCAGAGCCTCGCCGGTTACCGGTAAACGTTGAAGATTTACCAAGCACGTCGGAAAGCCATCCAAATTCCCCGCAGTTACTCCTGGCCCCACTTCTTGCAAAGGACACAGTTGAGCACCGCCGGATTGGGAGACGTCCGTGGTGAACTGAGAGGCTACCAACCACAAAGTCAAGTCCTTTCGCTCCCTCATTCCCTCCCGCAACTGGTACAACAGGCCGTACACCTCCAGTTTAACCAAATCCTCCTGAGCGGTTGCTTCCTCGGGTCCTTTGAACTCTACCAAAGTGGTCACGCCGAGCCAGTTGAAGGGATAGGGCAACTGAACTTGCGGGTCACGGCGAATAAGCAACAAATCCGCCCGCAAAGGCATTTCCCCCAACGGCACTTCCTCCTCAATTATCAACCGGTCACCGTAGTCCTGCCGCAGGAACTGTGCCAGCAAAGGATGCCATCGCGTTACCATGCCATCTCCTTTCCGAATTATAGCATATTTCTCTGCCAGGGGCAAGGGGAACTCATTTCACTCCGGTTCCACAGGTTCCAGAGACAAGTCGTCAAAGAGGCATTTCACCCCCGGCTGCACTCCCAAGATGAGCCGGGCGGCGCGGGCTTCGGGCGGGGCACGGAAGATGCCGCCATGCAGGGTGTACTCCGCCGGGCGGTTGTGGCCCTGCCAGTCGTTTTCGTAGGACAGGTGCACTTCGCCCTCACCCAGCCAATCAATAGTGACTTTGTAAATGCCCTCCCCCACCAACTGCTTCACGTAGGACGTCAACCGATATTTCCGTCCCCCTTTTACCCGCAGGGGGTAACTGTTAGCCTGCACCTCCCGGTCCCGTCCAACGGCGTCCAGCAGCAGGGCCTGTTGGCCTCCATGTACTTCGTCGGTCACTATGCGCACCCTGGTGGGTGGGTCGCCGGAGTGCCAGCCAGCGAAACCGGCTTCGAACCCGCCGTTGCGCAGGCGGGAGGGAAGTTCCTCTGGCGCATGGGGCACCGTCCGCACCCCGGTGAAGGACAGGGTGAACTCCGCGGCAGCCGCCGCCACCTTCACCAATAAGTGCTTCGTGAACGGCGAAAGATACCAGCCTTGGGGAGCAGCATCCAGTTCCTCCACCTCCGGCACTTCCTGCCCTGCGCAAAGCACCGCTTTCGGACGCGAGAGGTGGGTTACCAACAGGTAGCACGGCTCATGGGGATAGTAGGCCAGGCGCAGCCGCAGGGTTTGCTCCGCTGGGTCGAACCGGGCCTTGCGAATCACCGCGGCTGTGCTGACGTGCACCTTAGGTTCGGCCGGGCCCAAAATCGTCGTCGCCACGCCCGGCTCCCGTCCCATCATCGGCAGGAGGTTCTGCACAATGCCCACGGGGGATAGGCACCATTCGTAGGAGTCCGCTCCCTTCAGCAGGCTGTAAGAGTCGGGATAGAAGCCTACGTGTCCGCAGGGGGCCTCCTCCGTCTTTTGCTGCTGCAGGGCAGCAATGGTGATGAGGTCAGCCACGGCCCGCCAGGGGAAGTCCGGCTCGTAGGGGGCCAGTTGCCGCAGGGCCTCGGCATAAACTAAACCCACCCACTGCACGGCCCGCCCGAACCAGGGGTGGGTGTAGAAGGTGGTGCCCATTACGGAAATGCTCGCACCCTTCATGATGGGCCGGTCGGGGGCACTCCAATGGTAAATGAAGGGCAGGCCCGTGGTGGCCCAGTACTTGGCTTTTTCCAAATAGTGGGCCTCGCCCGTAAGCCGATAGGCATCCAAGTAACACCTAACCGCCAAAGCCGCTGCCCGCAGGTTGGGACAGACCAGCGGCACTTCCCAACTCTCTGCCCCGGCCGGCCGCCGAAAGCGTTCGAGGTAAGCCAACCCCTTTCGGAGCGCAGGCAGCACGGCCGGGTCGCCGGTGACGCAAGCATAGCGGAGGATGGGTTCCAGTTTTATGACGCAGGTGCCCAACTCCACGTCCTCCGCTGCTGCCAGAGTCCGGCGCCGTCCCGCTTGAGAATAGACCTGGGCGAAGGTCCAGGACCCGTCAGGTCGCTGAGTGTGCATGGCCCTGTAAGCAGCCCTTTTAAGGCCCGCGAGGGCGTCCTCTACCCTGCCCCACCTAAGGGCTAAGTCGAATCCATACCCTCCTCGGCCCCGTTCCTCCAGCGCCGCTGTCAGTTGCTGCTCGATACGCTCCCGCAGCGGGGCGTCCGAGGTGAGATGGGCCATTTCCCACAGATGGCGGGCAATGGTTTCGTTGAAGCCCGGCGGCCGGCCGACGGCGGGAATCCAGCCCCTATCCCTTTCGGTCCACGCAGTTTCCAGGTAACCCCGCGCACAGAGGTTCAACTCCTCCTCCAGCGGCCGGGGCAGCGGTGGCAGTTCCGGTGGTCCGTGCTGAGCAAACCAGTAGCGCACCGCGGCCGTCGCTTCCTCGGCCGGACAGAGTACGGCCAGGTCGGCCTTAATCCGCAGAGGGCGTTCCGGCAGCACTTGGTAGGGAGTTCCTGCCGCCTCCCCGTTCTCCGGCACCCACTGGGGAACCGCAGGGACGAACAGCGCCAGCAGGTGATTGGCCCGATTCTCCAGCCAATTGGGGGAAGCGAACTTGGCGGCGGGGCAGACGTTTTTCCCGTCCCACTTTTGGAGCGGGTCCCACAGCAACGCTACTACGAGGGGCGAGGAACCAGGGGCGAGGGGGGAAGCGACTGCCATCAGGGGAAGGGTGATTTTGTAGGGATGGGGCACGAACCGCTGGTGAAACCCCCAGGCCACGCCTTTAGTATCTGAGGAGCGTTCCGCGGCGGCGAGGTACTCGACTGCGGGAAACAGGGCAGTACTTTTGTGGGGGCCGAAACTTCCCTCGCCAGCGTACAGCATCGGCCCGTAGAAGGCGCGAAGGGTCTGAGGACGGGTGCTGCGCAAAGTGAACCTGGTGGTGACATGACGGGCACCTGAGGTCAGCCTGAACTGGGCCTCAGCCTGCCAGCGGCTTCCCTCCGGCCCCCACAGGTCGCCGTGGAAAGTGAGTGCTCCCTCCCCCAATTCAACTGCGGAAGCGTACACGGGTAGGACGCTTTCTCCCTCCTCCGCCGCCGTAGGGGTATGGCAGTATATCGCCCCCAGGGAAATTAAGGCTCCTGCCTGCACCCATTTCTTTCCGTCCCAGGCGAACAGCGGAGCGTAGCCGTAGCCCCAGGGGTTGCGCACGAAAACCAACCGCAGATGTTCGTTCTCCAACACCACGTGCTCCCCGACCCGGCGGGCTCGCGCAGCCGGGGAAGGCTCCTCGGGCAGGGGCGGCCGGAGAACGCTGACCAGAAGGGAAACCTCTGCTCCCGCCAGACCCTCTCCCCCCTGCACCGCTAAGGTCTGCCGGCCTGGCGTGTGGAAAGTAACTTCCACCGTCGCGCGGCCTCCCTGGGGCGGTTGCAGGGATACTGGGGGAGGCAGTACTGCCTGCGGGTCAGAGGAGGCGAAGGTCAACTTTCCGGCGAAATCCGGGACGGGATTGCCGCTTTCGTCCTGCACGGTTACCTCTACCCGGCAGGGACGGCCCGCCTCAGCCACCAGTGGTGGGCGGAGGAAAAGCCGGCGCGCTGGGCCGGGAACTACGTTGAACGGAGGCGTAGGGGGCAAGTCACCAAACTCCCCGTCGCGGTTGGCATCCGAAGCCACCAGCCAGCGCAGACCTGCTTCCACCTCCGGCTGAACCTGCACACCCGGTCCACCGCCCGTTCGGTCGCCGTAGAGCACCTCAACGGTGTCGCCCTCCTTAAGGGGAGGCCATTCCACCTGCACGGTGAGCGACTGGGGCACACGGGTCGGCGGGGAAACCGAAAGCCGGAGGCGGCTGCCCGAGGAGGCTTTGGCGGTTACGTAGCCCGCCGCCTGGGGGTCTCTGGTCTGGAAGGGCGACCAGCGGTTGTTCACATTGCTGCGCTCCAGGCGGATGGCTCCCCCCACCGGCAGGCCGCTGGGGCCCGCGGTGTAAGTGAACTTCCAAGTCACGAAACTGTTAGCCACAACCGGGCCCGCTGGTTCGATGGTGACCTTGCCATCACCATCCCGCCGGGGCCGAGCAGAAAGCGGCTCCTCCGGCAGTTCGCGCAGGGAGACTCCGTCGAAGAGGCATTTAACCCCGGCGGCCACGCCCAAGATGAGGTTCGCCCGGGCAGCGTTGGAGGGGGAGACGAAGATACCCCCGTGAAAGGTGTAGGTCGGCGGGCGGTCGTGGCCCTTCCAATCGTTGTCGTAGCGGATGTGCTGCCCCTCTGCGTCCTTCCAATCAATGACCACCTTGTACGCGCCCTCGCCTGCTAATTGCCGCACGTAGGAACTCAACTTGTAGGGCGTATCGGGGCGAACCTCCACCACTTCTGAATACACGTCCAACTCGTGTTCCAGCCCCGTGGCGTCCAGGAGCAAGGCCGCTTCGCCGTGGTAGGCACCCGCGCGGATGATTTGCGCCCGCTGGCCGGCTCGCTGCCAACCCTCTCGGGGTGCGCCGTAGCCTCCGTACACGAACCGCCAGCCCTGAGTGCCCTCCTCGAAGTCCCCGTTGGGGCACAGTTCCGGGGTTGGTGGTTCTGGCAGGACACCTTCTCCTGCCCCTGCCGTTACCACTCCCCGCAGACCAAAAAGCAGGGCTAAGACCATTATTTTCATCATGACTTCTCCTTGCTCCACCGCTCTACCACCCCGATAGGTGATGCGTGAACAGCCACTGCGCCTCCACCCCGATAGTCGTGAGGACTAAGTCCTTCAGCACTCAGTCCTTAGCACTCACTCAGTCACCCATGTCCGGCATCCTGGTGGCAGGGCTGCAGCCTCTTGTATCTTTTGGAGGTTCGCCCTGGAGGGAGGAATTCCTTCCCATTTGACAAACTGCTGGGGGGCGGGTATAATAGTCCTAAGCGGTCAGCAGTCAGCCAGCATCTCTAAAACGTGAAGCGTAAAACGGGAGGTGTAACTTACGTTTCACATTTTACACCTTGCGTTAAGCCGTAGGTCTGAAGGCTGATTGCCGATAGCGGGATGACATTTCAGGGAAGGAGGTTTTCACCATGCCCTTGAGGGATTTGCGGGGACAAGCGAAGCGGCGAACGCCGGGGGAATTGGTTGAACATCTTAAGGCTTTTGAACTGGATTTGAAGTTTTCCGTTGGCGTGTGGTATTTTGCGCCGGGCGGGGGGCGGTTTCACGACCGCTACGTGCCTGACCTGACCATTGAGGAGCGGCTGGAGAAGGCTGCCTCGCTGGCCGATTACGGCTTGAAGGGCCTGGAGGCCCACTATCCCAACGAAGTCCATGAGGACAACCTCCACCTCTACCAGCAGTTGGCAAGGGATGCCGGCATAAAACTCATTACCATCGTGCCCAACCTGTTCTACGACGCGGAGTTCCAGTTTGGCTCCCTGTCCTCGCCCTACGAAAGCGTGCGCCGCATTGCCATTGAGCGGACGAAAGTAGTTTTGGAGATGAACCAGGAACTGGACACCGAGTTCTCCATCGTGTGGCCGGGCATTGACGGCTACGAAAACCCCTTTGGAATAGACTTGGTGGCGGCGCGGGACCGCTTCGCAGAGGGGTTGGCCGAAGCCATGGATGCGGTGCCGGGCGTGCGGGTAGCCGAGGAGCCCAAGCCCTACGAGCCGCGAGGACGCATTCTCTACGGCACCACGCCGGAGGGCATTCTGCTGGCCGAGAAAGTGGAGGGAATGCTTCGGAACGAGGAGAACAAACGCCTGCTGGCCGAAGGCCATGCCTTGGTGGCCCTGAACCCGGAGGTCGGCCACGTGCTAATGGGCTACGAAGATTTGCCCTATGCCTTCAGCCTGGTGTTGGAGTATGGTCGTTTGGCCCATACTCATTGGAACAGCCAACCGCTGGGCAACTACGACCAGGACTTGAACGTGGGGGTCATTTCGCCGGAGCAGACGGAAGCGGCACTGTACGTGCTGAAGATGTACGGCTATGAGGGGTATTTCGGCATTGACATCAACCCGGAGCGGATGCCAGTGGAACAGGCGATTAAGAACTGCATGGATGCCCTCCGGGCGGCCAACGACCGCATTAACAGCCTCGACCACGAGGCCATCATTTACGCCACCCTGCACCCACAGGAAACGGCCGGTTGGTTGGAGGCCTATCTCATTCGCCAGCGGGCTTTGCATCCCGAAAACCTGCCTCCGCTGTCCCGACCGATGGAATCTTAACCGCAGAGGCGCAGAGAGCGCCGAGGGAGTCCCAACCCTTATCCTGGGCGGGGACGGTGGTCTGCCCCTATGTCTGGCTGGGGTTTTGCCGGGGGACGGGCGGCTATCCCTGCCCGCCGAAGGGTTTAAGGGAGCAAAAGGAGAGAGCCATGCGTCGTTCCGTAGAAAATCTGGTCAACCGGAGGTTCCCCGAAGAGGCTTGGAACCAATGGCGGGGCCTGCTGCTCAAAGTGGGCCTGCTAATACTGCTGTTCCTGATTCTCCTGAGCCAGTCCTTTGTGGTGGTGGCGCCGGGGGAACGGGCGGTGATTTTCAGCCGCCTGCACGGGGTGCTGTCTTTCCAGTTGGAGGAGGGCATCCACTTCACCTGGCCTTTCCTCTGGCGACCTACCATTTACGACGTGAAAACGGCCACCTACACTATGAGCGGCACGCCCCATGAGGGGGACGTTATGGGCGACGATTCCCTGACTGCACTCACCTCCGATGGATTGATGGTCTGGTTGGACCTGTCGGTGCGGTTCCACCCCGACCCGGAACTGGTCTGGAAACTGCATCGGGAAATTGGGCCCCACTACATAGAGAAAATCGTCCGCCCCCAGGCTCGGAGCAAAACCCGTATGGTGGTCGCCAAGTACACCGTTACGGACGTGTATTCCGGCAAACGGCAGCAGATTGTCGAGGAACTCAACCAGCAGTTGGAGGAGAGTTTCGCCCGGAGCCATATCATCTTAGACGAGGTGCTGCTGCGCAACGTGCGCTTTTCGCCTGCCTTCCAGGCCGCCATTGAGCGCAAACAGGTGGCCCTGCAGGAGGCCAAAAAGATGGACTTCGTGCTGGAGCAGGCCCGGAAGGAAAAGGAGCGCAGAATTATTGAGGCCCAGGGGGAGGCGGAAGCCATTCGGCTCAAGGCCGAGGCCCTGCGGCGCAACCCCCAACTGGTGCAGTATGAATATGTGAAAGGCCTGCCTTCGGCCCCCCAGACGGTCATCACCGATGGAAAAACCATCCTCAGTCTGGGAGAGTTGTTCGGGACGGGAGGAGGAAAATGAATGCATCCCTTAGACGTTGGCTAATAGGGGCGGTAGTCCTGTTTTTGCTGCTGCTGGCCCTTACCGCTGTGAAACCCTACCTTATCGTCGGGGCGGGGCAGCGGGCGGTGATTTTCAACGTGATGAACGGTTCCCTGACCCAAGTGGGGGAGGGGTTTCATTTCGTCTTGCCCTTTGTGAACCGATGGTATCTCTACAACGTGCGCACCCGTACATACACCATGAGCAAAACCCAATGGGAGGGAGAGGTAAAGGGCGATGACAGCATTCGTGCCCTTACCTCCGATGGCCAGGAAGTTCTGGTGGACATCTCGGTGCGGTTCCATCCTGACCCGGATAACGTCTGGCGGCTTCACCAGGAGATTGGCAAGGATTACATCAACAAAATCATCCGCCCGGAAGTACGCAGCCACACCCGCATCGTCATCGCCGAGTTTCCGGTGACCATGGTCTATTCCGAAGAGCGGCAGACCATCGAAGACCGCATCGCCCAGCGCCTCACCGCTTCCCTAAGCAAAAACTACATCCAAGTGGACGAAGTGCTCCTGCGAAACATCCAATTCTCGGAGGCTTTCAGTCGGGCGGTGGAAGAAAAACAGATTGCCCAGCAGGAAGCCCAGCGAATGCAATATGTGTTGGAGAAGGCCGAAAAAGAACGCCAGAAACTCGTAGTAGAGGCGGAAGGCGAGGCCCAGGCAATGGATTTGAAGGGGAAGGCCCTGGCGGAGAACCCACAGGTCATCCAGTATGAGTACGTGCAGAAAATCGCCCCCAACGTTCGGCTCATCATCACCGACGGGCGGAGCCTCACCCCGCCCTTTGCCCTCGCCCCAAGGGGAAAATGAGGCTGATAGGTAAAGCAAAGGGGAAAAATGACCAAGTTCAAACTGCTAATGGGTCTGCTAATGGGGTCGGTGAGCGTGGGAGGAGCGGAGGAACCGCCGCTGCTCCTGCGGCACACCAACTACGTGGTCGCCCTGGCGGCCGCCCACCAGCCGTTGACTGCCCAGTTGGCCTGCGTGCGGCACAGTTACACCACCTACGAGGATTCGCTCCGCCTGCGGTTGATTGACGACCAGAACGAAGAAGTCCTGGCCCGCGAGTTCCTGCCGGAAGAGAAAGGGCGGGTCTCCTACCGGCCACTGCGGAGCGGTCTGCACCTGTTAGTGCTGGACAGCGGTTGGAACTTGGCCACGGTCCGGGTGAACGTTCCCTTTGCCCTGGTCGCCCACCAGCGCTGTCCTCTGCAGTTCGTCCGCCGACCGCCGCGCCTGTATTTCTACGTCCCGTCGGGTAGGCGCACCTTTTCCCTGTTCGTCGGGTCTTCGGTAACGGGCGAGGGACTGCGCCTGGTGGTGTACGCCCCGAACGGGCAGGTGGTGTGCACGGAGGATGGAGACTTTGATAAGACCACCAAACTGCCCTTGACCGTCCCCCCAGGTGCAGAGGGCAAGGTGTGGTCGTTAGCCGTGCTGCCGCCCCAGACGGCAGGTTTAGTCCTGGACGATGTGCTGCTGTACCTGGGCGAGAACTTGCCGCCGTACCTGTGCCTGCAAGCCAACTGGGCGGAGATGTTTGGAAAGCGGAAGGAAAGATGAGCCTGGGTTTCACCCCTGCCCTTTGCTGTCTGCTCTCCATCTTAGGTGAGGTGGGAGGGCTAGGGGAAGGGCGGACTCGCCTTCCCCTTACTTACGTCCTCGACTACGGGCCCAACCATTTGGGCCACCCGGAATGGCTGCAAGCCGTAGCCAGTGCGCCACCGGTGTTGCTGCACTTGGGCAAAGATGTGCCTATGACCCACAACTGGGGGCCCATTGCCGCCCTGGGAGGGGAGAATCAGGCCTATGGCAAGGGCCACTACATCCGCCGCCTAAGCCCGGAGGAGGTGAGGGAACGCCTCGCCGGCCTGCGGGAGATGGTGGCCAAGTTGCACGCGGCCGGGGTGAAATACGTGCTGCCCTACATCTGCTCCATGACCCTGGCCGGACACCACGAGCGGCGGGCAGGGTTCTGGGAGTTCTATGACCACTGGGAGGAGTACGCTCCCTTCGGCCTGGGCCCGCGGCCGCCAGCGGACCCCGCCGACTGGATGCAGCGGACCTTGGAGGGCGACTTCCAACGGTTCTACAAGTACACCGGTGACTTCTACCCGCCCTACGAACCCAACCACCGCTACGCCGCCTGTGTCAACAACCCCCACTGGCGCTATTGGCTGACCCGGGTGGTCACCCTCATCGCCCAATGTGGCTATGAGGGGGCATTTGTGGACAACAGCGGTTCCCAACGCTGCTACTGCCGCTATTGTCAGGAGAAGTTTCGGGAGTTCATCCACCGGCGATATTCGGCGGCAGAGCGGACACGGTTGGGTTTGACCGACGATTTGCTCTCCGCCAAGCCCCTGCGGGGCCAGCCCCCCTCGCTTGTGTGGGTGGAAGCCCAGCGGTTCTGGGCTGAAAGCCTGCACCAGCACCAACTGGCCCTCCGCGCCGCCGGCGAGCAGGCCCGTTCCGCCGACCGGCCCACTACCTTTCTCATCTTCCCCAACGGCGGCGAGCGACGCCCCCAGCACGTCAAATGCGCCTTCGCCGACAGCGATTACGTGATGTTTGAGCGCAGTAGGGGCGACTATGGCACCCATCCGGGCACGGCGCGGTTCCCCGTGGTCGAAAACCTGTACCTCAGGCACGTCAACGACAACGTGTTCGAGTACAAGTACACCCTCTCCCTGCGGAAGCGGGTGCGGGCCCTGGTGCTGACCCGACCGGGCTGGCCGCGGACCCAGGATTGGCTGCGGATGAACCCGGCGGTGGCAGAGTTGATGAATGCGGAGGCGGCGGCCTTCAGTGGCGGGGGCGGAGGAATGCTGCGGCCTCGCTGGGAGGTGTTTGGGCCGGTGCTGAACCGCTATCGCCAGTTTTTCGCCGCCCATCCCCAACTGTACGTGGGACTGGAACCCTGGGCCCAGGTGGGCGTAGCCGCCTTCGCCGAGCAGGAGTTCTACGGCCACCACCGGCACATCCAGAGCGTGCGCCAACTCACGCAGTTGCTGCTCGACGCTCACCTGCTTTTTGACTACCTAACGGAAGAGCGGTTCCTCCACGAACTGCCCCACTACGCGGCAGTATTCGTGGCCGACGTGAAATACCTGAGCCCAGCACAGGCGCGGGCGTTGGAGGAGTACGTGCAGGGAGGAGGGGTGGCCTTCGTGACTGGACCTCCCCCCACAGCCAACTTGCAGATGGAACCCTTTCCCACCCCCGAGTGGGCGAACTTGACGGGGGGAGCGGAGGAGAAAGTCCTGGGAGCGCGAGTGCAGCGGTGGGGACAGGGCCTCTGCCTGGCCAGTGACCGCCTGCCTCGCCGGGAGCAACTGCCCCTCTGGCTGCGGCAGGGAATAGGGCGGGAGTTAACGGTGCTGTCAGGGCCGGATACGGCCCTTAGGCGAGCGGTACGGGTGAACGCTTTCCGCTCCCCGAAGCGGCTGGTGCTGCACGTGGTCAACTACAACGTTCCCCTGGGTCTAAATGCCCCCCAGCCGGAACCTCTCACGGATTTATCCTTTTCGGTTCCCCTGCCCGCGGGGTGGCGGGAAGTGAGGGTGACAGCCTACGAACCGGGCCCAACGGAGGGAGAGCGGCTGTCCGCAAAGGTCGAAGGGGACCGGGTCCAGTTCACCCTGCCCTCGCTGCGGGTGTATCGGGTGGTGGAAATTGTGCCTGTGCCTTTGTAAGCAAATGAGGTCTATGAACCCGAGGGAAACGTCCCCAGAGCGTCGAATCCTCGATATAGGCTGTGGAAACCGGAAGA
>DTZQ01000677.1 GCA_012961305.1 Armatimonadota bacterium
ATACTCCTCCACCTTCTCCCGCCCACAGGCCGCAAGCAGCAACAGCACACAAACGACCAGCATACTTCCTACTAAGAGCCTTAGTTTCATCATTGCTCCTCCCAATAATATCGGTCCAAGAATTAAAAACAAACATAGCAATAATCCAGTTCCATTATAGCACAGTTTGGGAGAATTGTAAACCGGCTCATTTACCCAGTCACTAAAGGCTAAGGGTATTAAAGTTAACCTGGTCGAGGTACTGTCCTGATGGTATCAAAGGAGCAATCTCATGGCCAGGGGAAGAAAGGTGCCGGCAGTTTGGTCAGACAACTGAAAGTGGCCCAGAACACTGCTAAAGTGAACTCGCCCAAAATCAGGCCGAGGAAAAAAGGCATCGCCCGCCGATAGAGTTTCATCCCCCCGTAGCGCAAGATGAGAGTCTTAATGAGCCAGGTCAGGAAGATGGGGAACCAAAAGACGATGAGCGACCAGGAGGCGCACAGGGCGTAACCTAACGGGTGCAACGGCCACCACACGTACAAAGTCCGCATGACCACCAAAAAGAGGGTGAACCCCAAGCCCACCGCAAAGAAAATGGGCCGAATGGGATTGCCTTCTTCCTCCCTCAAGATGGCGGCCGCGGCGTCGTTGAGGGCCCACATGGTATTGCTGTTAGGATAAGTATAGAGGGTTACGTTGCCATGGCGGTAAATGATGGTTAGGGCGAAATAGGCCGCTGCTACCAACCCTGCTAACACCGCCACGATGATGACTACCAACAGGTGCCGTTGCTTGAACCGGAGTTCCTGGGCTATCTTCTGGTCGTCCAAAAAGGTGGTCAGCAGTACTCCCCGCAGGTCGCGGGTAAATACGGCATCGGTAAAGGCGAGGATGGTCAGGTTGTTAGGCCCCAGGCTGTGTTTAGTAGTGAACAGGGTTACTACATCAATGGGCCGAAAGGAGGTTTCCGTCATCAGCAGTCCGGCTTCCGCTACGCTCCGGGCCATGACCAGAGCCACCACGAACAGGTAAATCCCCATTTCCGCTGCTGCCAGCCACAGGGACATGCCCGCCTGCACACACCACCAAATCGCTCCCGCCCCGCCCAGTACTATTCCCCACAATGCAGTCCGATAGGGCAACATTTCGCCCCGGTCGTCCAGGAACTGCCTCCGCTGGCACGCCTGGCGCAGAACTTGGCGCAGAAAGGGCCAGCCGGACTTGAACAGATAGGCCCCCAGCACTAAATAGGCCCCCATGACTTGATGGCCGATGTACAGCCGGGTGGGATAGAGGGGCATGTTGTCTAAAATCATCCCGTAGGCCGTGGCAATGACGTCCTGCAAGCGGGTAAGTAGGTAGAAAAACCACAAACTGAAAAGCAAATCGGAGGAGAGGAAGTAACTGAACCCGATGGCAGCAAAGGAACAGTAAAGGGTGACGTTGTACATGCCATTCCAGGGACGGGAGACGAAATACTGGCTCAGGTTGTGCCGCAGGGGAATCTCAGGAACGGCCGGGATAATCGTATGCAGGCCGTTGAGCAGGAAAATGCTTGCAGGCAGGGCAAAGCCAAGCCAAGTCAATTTGTTGCGGAGGAAAGGGTCGGCCGTCTCCGGCCGCATGAGGTGTAGGGGCAAGTGCACCAGCGGAAACACCAGTTTCTCGTTGTCCGCCCATTGCCGCCGCAAAATCGCCGCCAGGCAGAGAAACACCACAATCACACCTAACACCACCCCGGCCCAACAAATCAGGGGAGGTATCCACTTTCCCCAGGGTATTGGCTCCCCGTAATGTAAACCTTCGTAGAAATCCTTAGCCACTGCCTGTTTCAAATCGCCGTGAGGGTTGAAGGCTACCATCCAGGAGGGAAGGTTACGGTAGAAAATCTCCTGCCAGTGGTTTTCCGGCGTGGCGTAGTAGTTAAGGGCCACTAACGGTGGGATGAGTTTCTCCATGATGCCCCGCGAACTGATGAGCACGCCGATGAGCAGCATGGCGTAGATGACCAGAATGTCTCCGGGAGAGAGGAGAAAACGCCTGATTATCAGCCGTCCCCCGCGGTTCAGGAGTACCACCAAAAGCAACATCCCCACCGCCGCCGGGGCAAACTGCAAAATGCCGATTTGAATTTGTTTGATGACCAAATCAGCATAGGTGGTAACAAAGCAGGCGGCGATTAGCAACAGGAGGCCGATGAACAGGGCTCGAAACCGCAGACCGACCACTGCTTTCCCGGTCCTTTCGTATCGAAAGCGTTCAACCTTTGGCCAAGTATACTTTGCCCCTTGTCCCCTGTCAAGGCCCTGCCCTTGACTCATCTCCCGTTCTGGGCTATACTAACCTGGATGCAGGATGCCAGTATCGAGCATGGGGGTGGCAGGGCGGTGGATGTTCACGCCTCAGGGAGAAAGCGACATGGACTATCCCAAACTGCGGCCAGTGGAGGCTATTCCGGTGCAGCATCAGGGGCGGCCGGTGCTCTTACTGCGCGACCCAGAAGGAATTACTCAGGCGGTAGCCTTGGTGCCCTATTCGCTGGCTCCCATTCTGCAACTCTTTGATGGGAAGCATTCCATTCGCGACATTCAGACGGAGTTAGCCCGGCGCACTGGCGAAATTGTGTTCACCGACCTCATCCGCGGTTTAGCGGAGCAGTTGGACCAGCACCTTTTGTTGGACAACGACCGTTTCCGGGAGCACTATCAGCGACTGGTGGAGGATTTTCGGGCGGCACCAGTGCGGGCAGCAGCCCACGCGGGCACCGGCTATCCCGAGGAACCAGCGGCGCTGCGGGAAATGCTGGCCGAGTTCTTCAAGGCCTGGCGGGTGCAGCAGCAGGCCCAGGCTGCTCGGACTTCAACCGAATCCGGCGGAGAATTGGTTCCCCCAGCGGATACGCCGGTACGGGGCCTCCTTGTTCCCCACATTGATTTGCGCCAGGGGGGGATGTGCCTGGCTGCGGGTTACGAAAACTTGCGCTCCAGCGAAGCAGAAGTGTTCGTCATTTTCGGCACGGCCCACGCGGGGGAAAATGTGCCCTTTATCCTGACCCCTAAGGACTTTGCCACTCCCCTGGGAGTGGTCGAAACTGACCGGGAATTCATCGCCCTACTGGAGGAGCACTACCACGGTGACCTGTACGCGGAGGAGTTCGTGCACCGCCGGGAACATTCGATAGAGTTTCAGGTGCTCTTCCTCCAATACGTTCTGGAACGACCGTTTCAAATTGTGCCGGTGCTGTGTGGAACCTTTCAGGAATACATCGTCAACCGCCTTTCTCCAGCCGATTCGGTGCCGGTACGGAGTTTCCTCAAGGCCCTACGGGAGGGGGTGGCAAGTTCTAACAAGCGCGTATGTTTCATCGCCGGGGCGGATTTGGCCCATGTGGGAATGCGCTTTGGGGAGCGGCAACCACTCACTCCCGGTTACCTGCGCTGGGTGGAAGCCGAAGACCGCCGCCTGTTGGAGCGGGCCGGGGAACTTGACCCCGAGGGTTTCTTCCAGTTCATCGCCAAAGACCGCAACCGACGCAACATATGCAGTGTGGGGGGGATTTACACCCTGCTGTGCACCTTGCAGGGTCAGGCAGAGCAAGGCTACCTGCTCCACTATGCCCAGATGGTAGACCAGCAAATCCAATCGGCGGTCAGTTTTGCCAGTGTGGTGTTTAAGTAGACCTGGAGGGAGGGAATTTATGCCGGACAAGTTAATTCGAGATGCCGTACACGGCGATATGATTTTCAGTTCCCTGGAGGTGTCCCTGATGGACACTGCACCTGTGCAACGCCTGCGGGGCATTAAGCAGTTGGGGGTGTCCTATTTGGTGTACCCTTCCGCGGTGCATACCCGCTTCGAGCACAGTTTGGGAACTTGCTGGCTGGCCAAGCGCATAGTGACGGCCCTGGAGCAGCATCAGGGTATTCGTTTGGGCGAAAGGACGAAAAATATCCTTGCCTGTGCGGCCCTCCTGCACGACCTCACTCACATTCCCTTCGGCCATACTTTTGAGGACGAACGCCGCCTGCTACCCCGCCACGATGAGACTCCGGAACGGCTGGCCTACTTTTTGGGGCAGCCGGAACTGCGGCGCCCTCTTATCCGCCACGGGATATACGAGGCGGTGGAGGCCGTGTTACGAGGGGAACCGACCGAGGATTGCCCGCCCTTCGTGCAGGAAATCGTGGCCGGGACGGTGTGCGCCGATTTGCTGGACTACCTGCGACGGGATGCTTACTTCTGCGGCCTGGCTCAGAGTTACGACGAGCGACTGTTCCAGTACTTTGCCCTGGAGGGTGAACATCTGGTAGTGGATTTGCACAAGGAAGGGGCCTTCCGCCACGATGCCCTCTCTGAGTTGATACACCTGCTGCGGATGCGGTACAATTTGACGGAACGAGTTTACTACCACCACGCGAAGGTGGTGGCTGGGGCCATGATTTCCAGAGCGTTAGAGTTGGCCCTGCGGGCGGGGAAAGTGCAGCCGACGGACCTGTACACCCTGCGCGACGACAGTTTCCTGTACTTCCTGCGCCTGCGAGGGGAAGAAGTGCCGGGGTTAAACGACCTGTTGGACGATTTCAACCGACGACGGCTGTACAAACGGGTGTACTTCCTCACGGTGGAACAGTTTGGACGGGCGGGGATTGCCCCGGCTCAGCAGCGGGAACTGGAACGCCTCTACCACTACAACCTCGGAGGGGCGCGGGAGCAGGCGGAAAGGACGTTGGCACAGAAATTGGGTGTGCCGGAAAGTGCGGTCATAATTTACTGCCCCTCGGCGAAAATGGCCTTGAAGGAGGCAACCGTACAGGTCCGCCTCAGCAGCGGTCCCCCACAACCGCTGGCGGACTTGCGGAATCCCGAGGTACAGCAACTCCTCACCAAACACCGCAGCCTGTGGCGGTTCTACGTCTGCCTGCGACGGGAATATGAAACCCTAACCCGCCGAGCGGGGGAATTGTGCGAGGAACTTTTCCAGGCGGAAAACCTGCTGACTTTGCAGAGAGA
>DTZQ01000678.1 GCA_012961305.1 Armatimonadota bacterium
GTAGATGGCGGTTTGCTCGTCTTGGTCGGTCACAATCCCTGTGTCTCCCTCATTCGTTTGCGTCCGAGCAAGGAAATCATAATTCCAAGTACACTCATAGGGCTCATTCCTTACATGTTCCTCCTGTAGGGTGCCCCCGGAGGTCGCTCTGCCGCGACAGACTAAAAACATATCCACCTCGAGTTCTCCGTCGAGTAGGATAGAGGTTTTTTGAGCACTCGCATTAAATTCGGCATTCCCGACATCGGGTGCAAAAGGTGGATTATCTGCATTGGCACCACCTGCCCCCTGCATGAAGGCGAAGACGTTTTCCCCCTCCGCTCCATAAAGGTCTGCCAGAGTGGACGCTTCTCCCTCGGCATAGGTGGAAACCTCTGTTCCCGGGGGAAGTGTTGCCTCGTTGGGGAAGGAGAACACTCCCCCTCCCCCTGCACCTGCTCCGTAGCCTCCATAAGCGCTTGTACTGGCAAAGGTCAGCAAAAATAGTCCCATCAAGGTCAGCCAAAATTTCATCGTTTTCCTCCTTACTTTTCTCCCGGCGCGGGAGAGGCCCCTGCTCCTTCGCTGGGACTCCTCACCAGAAACCAACCGAATTGTCCTTCCTGCCGAGGTTGTCCAAACCGTCGGGTGCGTGTGCCATACATAAACGTCCGGCCTCTGTGGCGAGCAATAACGCGGCGGCGCGATGAACGTCGGCCTACCCGGGGCCTTTGGGGATGCAACAGGGCCGCCTTTTCCTCGTCGGTCAGGTCGGGGTTCAGTATTATTTTGAGCTTCTCCTCCAGCGTAAGTTCAGGAACACCGCCCGGTAAATCCAGCGGGAGAAGGGAACGGAAGCCGCTAACAACGCGTACGGCCGCTTCCGCACGGCGGTTACCGTAGACGATAAAAGACCCTTCAATGGATTTCATCTCCAACAGGCTGGCGGTGTATTGCATGCCGTCTTGCCAGGAATCCACTTCCATATTTCGCCTCGTCCGCCAGAGCCAGAGGCGAGCCTCTCGGGGCAGTTCCGACACGGGCAATAGTTTCCCCGCCCGCAGGGTCTGGCGCTGGGGTTCACGGAGGTTTCTCCACATCTCAAAAGTGAACGGGTCGGGAGACATGAACCATTTCAACCAGAGCAGTCTATCCTCCACCGCTAAGAGACGGTAAACGTGCTCGTCCAAGGTTTGCGGTTCCCGCAACCTATAGCACTGGGCATCATCGTAGGGCTCGGCGCTGTAGCCCGTGACCACACTCAAGCCATGCAACACCAGCCACCAAGGCATGTGTTCCACCTTTATCACAAACCGGCGCGGTCGGCAATCCGCGGGCAGCAGGAACTCCGCCGGAATCTGCTCCTTAAGCCGCGATACCAGTTCCTCCCCCGAACCGACGAAAGAAAGCGTCACCGGCAAGGGTAGCACAATTCGGCTCCCATACCGCGCCCGCCAGGGCTTCCAATAGCGCTCCAACAGGGGGAACTGAACGGGTTGGTTGCCGGCGTCCTCCTTCTGTTCCTCAGAGGGAATGAAACCTAACGCGCAATACCCGCCGCGCAGCAACAACGACAATTTCCGCCCTTCGAGTTTCAACTTACTTCCCATTATTTCCGTCTCCGGGGGAAACAGGAGTTTCCTTAGGAGCGGGTTAAGCAATTTTCCGGTGTGTTGCCGCAGGAGCCATTCCCGCACGAAGGAGAAATCTGGCTCTTCCTCTATCCTGAAGGGAAAGACCAGCCACTCCTCCTCGGCGAGGCTCTCCCACTGGGGCTCCCACATGGCCAGCAAACGCCGGGTCAGGAGTTTCCTAACCTGTTCGCGGAGGTCGGCCGGGGGTTCCTGCTTCACCAACTCAACCACAGTCAGGGGCACACAGGCCTGAATCACCTCCTCATCTGACTGCTCAGAAGGTTGTCCGTTGACGAACCAAACTCCATCTAAGGCCACCCCATCGGCGCCAAAAACTTGCTGGAGGTGGGTCAGCAGTTCCGATAAATTGGCCGCCTCCACCTCTACCTCCCGCCGCTCGCCAGCGCAATCAACCCCGATGAACTGAAGGCCATATCTTTGCCCCAGCCGCAGCAAAACCTCCTCCAAAGAGGCATTGGCCATCCGGAGGGAAAAATTCTTCCCCCTCCCCATAGCCGCTTCAGCCCCGGAGGAACCCACCGCCAAAGCCAAGTACACGGGAATCATTAGGGAAAGAAATTGGCAAGATAAAACTGGACGCATGGTTTCACTCCTGATCCTCCTGGTCCCCCTTCTTCAGGGGTGCAGTCTTCCCTTTTACAAAAGGTTTCCCCCTCAATTGGGTTTTTAGCCACAGGTAATTAAGGCCCTCGACATATTCACCTCCCCCCGGCGCCGCCAGTTCAAAACCGCCTCCTTCCTTATTTTCATACAGCCACAGCGGTACGGGCCCTTTCCGCAGCGGCAGGTTTTCCAGCCAGCGCTTGAACCTGGGGGCGAAGACCAAGGTGGCCAACTCCTGCAAAGCCCTCCGGGCCCGGCCTTGATAGTCCTTACTGCGGGTAACGGTCCCTCGCAACCGATTCACCTGCCCCTGGTCCAGAGCACTCCAAAATCGCCGTACTGCTTGCTGACGCTGCCAGTCCCGTTCGAAAGTGGTGGACTGAACGGCTACCCATACTCTTAGGGGAAGGGCAGTTAAGAGTTGTTCCAGAGGAACGAGGGGGGTGTCGAGAACATATCCCGGCCCATTATCCGAGGCCTGAAGCACCGTTCCCGTCACCCGGCTGAGGGCCAGCAGGACCTCCCGGGCTCGCACGCCCTCCGCCCTAACAGTAGCCCTAACCTCCCTTACCCTCTCCCTCACCTGCACAGGTACGCCAAGTTGCTCCGCCAGGCCTTCTGCCAAATCCCTCAGGTTCCCCTCTGCGCGCAACCCAATCTCCCGCTGGAGAGGCTCCTCCCCCGCGAAGGGGTCTTCCTTTTCCTGCGAGCGTTGGATAATGCGGCGGGTGTACTCCTCCACTGAAATCAAACCCCTTTCGCGCTGCAGGGAAAGGGCAAACTTGTCATAATCCGGAGCATGAAAAACCGCCACTTTAGAGGCCAGGGGTTCCACCCCGACGAGGAGGGAAGGGGGGACAAAATCCAGGCAGGGCCAGACCAGGCACAGGTGCTCTGTACAGGGGTCTTCCTCGGTCGGTTCTCTGGCGATGGCACGGATAAACGCCTTTCCCTCTTCCATACTGTCCACATAGCGCAGGAGGGAAGCCAGTTCAGGAGCGGCCATCCAGTACGCCGCTCGGGCCAATTTTTCTCGACTAAGAGCATCGGTGGTTCCCCGATACAGCACCCGAATCGCCTCCAACACCGTATCATAGCCTGGCACCTCTGGAGAACGACCATCATCCGGCGGGCGCAGCAACAATTCCGCCACCTCAGGAGCCAGGATTCGTCGAAACCGTTCCCGTAGGGAGAGTCCTGGGGCCCCTGGAGTTGCCACAATCAAATTCCGATAGCGGGCACAGTCAAGGACAAAGGTTTCCGCAAGGGAAGCGAGGGCCTCTTCCAGAGGAACTTCCTCCAAATTGACCTCAGCCGGCTCCGGGGGCAATTCGCTGGTTATTAGGCCCAACTGCACTTGTTCGCACAGGGCTTGCAACGCCTCTGCGGCCGAGGAACGCTGGAGAAGGAGGGTAACAGAGGGTAAGATTTCCGGCTGCCCAGATGCAGCCGCCACCAGAAACATAATCCCCCAGGAGAAAACTAAGCAGAACCCAAAAGACCCCCCCTTGTCTCTCTTGGCCCCTGTAGCCCGTCCCATCGGCATCTCTCCCCACCCTCTTTCCGTCTGAAAGATACCAGAAACTCCCCCCAGTTACACAATTGATGGTCAGAAGGTAACTACGCCGCTACGGCTATCATTATATACTGGACTCTGGCGTTTATAAGTATAACATATTTTTTCTCGCCTGTCCAATTTTACCCCCACCCACCCTCCAACCGGTTCTCCTTTCCCCGGCCCTGGCTCCAAGAGAC
>DTZQ01000679.1 GCA_012961305.1 Armatimonadota bacterium
CAGCCTCCTCGCCCAGTTCAAACTCTGGGCTACCTTTACCAAACCCACTGAGGTGGGTTCAGTCGGTTTCAACCGACTTGGTAACCGTAGCCCAGCGTTTGAAGGGCCGGGAACCTCCATTGCTTCCCCTCACCGCAACTCCACCACTGCCCGGTTGGTCAGGAGATCGGCCTTCCGCTGCAGGTCGTGCACAGTCATCCGCAGCCATCGGTCCTCGTCCACCCAATAGGTCACCCGCAGGCGGGTTTTTCCCTTTCGCCCCGGCGGTTGGAGTGGTATGTCCTGGTCGGCCTCGTTCAGGCAGACCACTCGTTCCAGTTCCTCCTCGCCCGCGGGCTGCCAGTAATACTGCCGCCCCCTTCGCCGCTTCCAGCGCAGCGGCTCCCAGCCGAACCGACCTAACTCGCAGATGGGCAGGGAAATGGCCTCCTGACCCTCGTAGGCGGGCTCGTAGTAACGCACCACTTCCGCCCCCGGGGGCGTGGGATAGCGCGTGCCGGCCGGAATGAGCCGCTCGTATTCGTACTGTTGCCACTCCGGGAGGGTGCGTCGCTCCTGCGCCGTCAAATCGGGGCGGAAGACGCGCAGGGCGTAATCGTGGTAGAGAATCGGCTCCACCTCCCTCCCCGCGCCGAAGAGGGCCGCACCTCGGGCCACGGCCTCGAAGGGCCGCCAGCGGCGCACCCGCAAGCCGAGCGCCTCCTCCAAGCACTCCGGCACTTGCGGCAGCAGGGTGGAGCCGCCGATGAGCAGCACCTCGTCTAACCCTTCGAAATCGCGGGATACGCGGTGCGTGATATGTGATGGGGGGTGGGCAGCCTCGTCCAATACCTGCTGCACGCCGCGAGATAATTTACAATAGAGCCCACGTTGCTCCAGCAGGGCGATGAACTCCTCTCGGGTGAAAGGCACGCCCTCCAGTTCGTCCGGCGGGGCGCTGGGCCGCGAGAGCCGCTGCTTCAGCGCCTCCGCTCGCCACTTCAAATCGTGCCGAACCATCTCTAACGCAGCGCCGCTGCGCTGGCACCACTCCTCCATCAGCCATTCGTCCACTATATCCCCACCCAGGTCGCGGGCCACCGTGGCCAGGACCTCCGAGCGGCCGCGGTCGGCTTCCGGTCCCCCCAGGCGCACTACGGCCAAATCCAGGGTGCCGCCGCCGAAGTCCACCACCAGCAACGTCAGGGTTCGGCGAACGTCCAGGCCGTAGCCCAGGGCCGCTGCCACCGGCTCGTCCAGGGAACTGACCCGTTTCACGCCGCAGCGGTGGGCCAGGCAGCGCACCTCGCGGCTATAAGTCTCATAACTGTCCACCGGCACGGGAATGGTCAGGGTGGTCGGCCAGAGGCCCAGCCGGGCTTGCAGCCAGCCCATTAACCCGCCCGGATGGTACTGGCGCCGCAGGGCCCGCAGCACCTCCCGCAGGAACACCTGGGCGGCCAGTTGCGCGGCAATCCTCGCCTGCCCCACTTGGGCCACGGGTTGGTCGCCCCCGAAACGCAGGGGCCGCTTGAAGGAGCGGGCCAAGGCACGGGAGGGGCTGGCCCAGTTGCGGGCCACAGCCTCCTGACCCGCGAAGGCTCGCCGCCCCCGAGCGTCCAGCAGTTCCACCGCGGAGGGGATGAGCGGCGTGTGCGCGCTCAGCCCTGCCAGGTCCACCACCCGCACGCGCTCCTCCTCACAGACGGCCAACACCGTGTTGGTGGTGCCCAAATCCAATCCCCAATGTTGCTGTGGCATTTTTATCCCCTGGCCACCGCCTTACGCAAGAGGCTATCCCTATTTTACCACAAACACACCGTTTGCGCAAGCGCAGGGGGATTGACAGGTTGACGTGGGTGATAGAGGTTGGGCAATTGGGCAACTGGGGAATGAAGTGGCTAAGACCTACCCAAGATGGAAATCTTGGGCTACGGTTACCAAGTGGGTGGGAAACCGACTGAACCAACTTCAGTTGGTTTAGTAAATATAGCCCAGAGTTTGAACTCTGGGCCAGAGGACTTGACATCTGGCCCGGAGGGTGATATAATCCCTGCATGAACGACGAAGGTTCAGCCGAAATCAACTGCGCCCCCGACGATGCGATTGGACTCCCCGCGGAGGAAATCGGCGGGAGAAACAAGCAGTTTTACGGAGGAGAGCCATCATGATGTCCTACCTCAAGGGCCTGAGGGAGAAGCCCCACCCGTTTGGCCTGTTGCTGATTGCATTGGGTCTGACGGGCGTGGGGGGCAGTAAGATTGACGGAAGCAACGGCATTGCGGTGGGAGCGGAAGGCAATGCTTACCTGACGGGCCCTGCCAGTTCTCTAAACTTCCCCACTGCCAATCCCTGGCAGTCCAATTACGGTGGCCAGTCTGACGCTTTTATCGCCAAAATTGCTTCCCGCCAACCTGTCCTAATTTCCTTCAGCGCCGCCACTTACACCGGAGCGGAGAATGCGGGGAGCATTACCATCGCGGTGAACCTCTCAGCCGCCAGCGAGCAGACCGTTACCGTGGATTACGCCACCAGCGAGGGCACGGCCACTGCCGGTTCGGACTACACCGTCACCAGCGGCACTTTGACCTTCCAGCCGGGGGAGACCTCCCAGACTTTCGCCGTGCCCATCCTGAATGACGCTCTGGCGGAGTCCGACGAAACGGTCAACCTGGCCCTCTCCAATCCCACCAATGCCACCCTGGGCACGCCCAGCCAAGCCGTGCTCACCATTGAGGACGACGATGCGGTCTTGGTGGACGAAACTATGTCCACGGTTGAAGTCTCCCCGGACACAGTGACCGCCGACGGCATCTCTACGGCCACGGTGACCATCACTCTGCGGGACGCCGAGGGCAACCCCATCCCCAACTTCAGCGCGGTGGCCATTGTGGTCAGCGGGACCAACAACATCGTCAACCAGCCCCCGCCCACGAACGACAACGGCCAGACTACGGCCACCCTGGCTTCGACCCGCGCTGAAACCAAAACCATTTTCACCTTGGCCGTGGATGCCGAGGGGCCTAAACAGTTGGCGGCCCAACCCACTGTGACCTTCTTGCCCGGCCCGCCGGCGGTGCTCACCTTAGAGGCTGCGACCCCCCAGGCCCCTATTGGCTCCCGGGTGACCATTACCGCCGCCGTAACCGACGCCCAGGCCAATCCCCTTTCGGACCAAGAGGTGGGTTTCGAGGTCACGGCAGGAACGGGCACGGTCAGTCCTTCCACCGCCCTGACGGATGCCCAGGGCCGGGCCCAGACCACGCTCACCCTCGGCGAGGGGACGAACACCGTACAGGCTACGGCGGAGGCCCTCACCCAGAGCGTCTCCGTAGAAGGGGTGCAAGTAGTGGTGGATGTGAACCTGTCGGCCGTCTCCCTAAACCCCTCAGAGGTGGCCGCTGACGGGGTGTCCGTGACCACCATCACCATTACCCTGCTGACCGCCGATTCTCAACCTGTTCCGGGCGTGACCGAGATCGTAGTCTCCGCCAGCGGCACCAATAACACCCTCACCCAGCCCCGCACGCCCACCGACGAATATGGCCGCACCACGGCCACGCTGGCCTCGACCACCCCGGAGACCAAGACCATCACCGTGCAGGTCACCGACAGCGAGGGAACCAAAACCCTGACTTCCCAGCCAACGGTGACCTTCCTGCCGGCGGGCAACATGCTCTTGCAGGTACAGGCCGAGGCCACCACGGCCATCGTCGGCACGCAGGTGGCCATCACCGCCACGGTGACCGACCTGGACGGGAATCCGCTGCCGGGCCAAACGGTGCAGTTCAGCGTCACCGCAGGAGAGGGTTCTGTGAGTCCCCCTTCGGCCACTACCAATGCCTTCGGCCAGGCGACCACTGCTCTAAGCGTGGCTCCGGGAACCAACACCGTGGAGGCAACGATAAACAGCCTGCGGGAGAGCGTTTCGGTACAGGGCCGCGAGGTAGTGGTGGACGTGGACCGCTCCTCGGTCACCGTAGACCCGCCGGCCCTCCTGGCCGACGGCACGGCAACCACGAGCATCACCATCACCCTGCGCGAGGCCGACGGCGACCCCGTTGAGGGCTTGAGCGCCATCCTGGTCTCCGCCAGCGGCACGGGCAACACCCTCACTCAACCGACCCAGCCCACGGACGAAAACGGGCAGACCGCGGCCACGCTGGCCTCGACCAAAGCCGAGGTTAAGGCCATCACCGTCGAAGTAACCGATTCTCAGGCCACCAAAACCCTGACCTCCCAGCCAACGGTCATCTTTACCGCTGGCCCACCGGCGCATCTGAGCATCAGCAGCGACCTGACCAGCGCCTTGGTAGGCGGTTCAGTGACCATTACCGCCACGGTCACCGATGCCTACAACAACCCGCTGACAGGTTTGCCCCTCAATTTCGCGGTCGTTAGCGGTACGGGGACGGTCAGTCCTTCCTCCGTTCCCACCGCCGCCGATGGCCAGGCTCAAACTACCCTCACCCCCGGGGCAGGGGAAAACGTGGTGGAAGTGTCCTTCGGCACTCTCCAGGACAGGGTCACGGTGACCGGTCTGGAAGCCCTGGTGGACCTGGCCCGCTCCTCGGTGGCCGTTTCCCCAGGCACCCTGCCTGCGGACGGTCAAGCCCAGGCCCTGGTGACCATCACCCTTCGCGACCAAAACGGCACTCCCCTGCCGGGTTTGACGGGCATCGTGGTGCAGGTCAGCGGCAGCAACAACACGGTCTTCCAGCCCACTCAGCCCACCAACGCCCAGGGCCAAACTACCGCGATTATCGCCTCCACTCGGGCGGAGGAGAAGACCATCACCGTGGAAGTCACTGATGCAGAGGGACAGAAGACGCTCGAAGCCCAGCCCACGGTGACCTTCACGGCGGGCGAGCCGGCTACCCTCTCCTTCACTACCGGCGTAGTGGAGGCCAACGTGGGCACTTCCGTGACCCTGCTGGCCCAAGTGATGGATGCGGTGGGCAATCCCATTGCCAGTTTGCCCGTGCAGTTCACGCTGAGGGTGGGCGAGGGCCAACTTTCGACCGCCAGCGCCACTACGGGAGCAGACGGCAGGGCCTCTACCACGCTAACTTTGGGCCTGGGCGAGAACACCGTTCAGGCCACAGTGGGCGATTTACAGCAGACGGTTACGGTCCAGGGCCGACTGGGCCTGGTAGACCCCGGCCAGTCCACGGTCACCGTTTCCCCCAGCACGGTAACGGCTAACGGCACCTCGGTGGCGGTTATCAGCGTGACCCTCCGGGATGCTGGTGGGGCGCCGGTGCCCCTGATTGTGGTGACCGTTTCGGCCACCGGCAGCAACAACATCTTCACCCAGCCCACTGCCCCAACGGATGAGCAGGGGGTAGCCAAGGCAACCCTGGCTTCTACTACCGCACAGGTCAAGACCCTCACCGTGCAAGTCGTGGACCGGGAGGGAACGAAGGAACTGGTGATGCACCCCACAGTGACTTTCGCTCCCGGCGACCCCCAGAACATTACTCTGGTCAGCGAGCAAACGGTGGTGAGCACCGCCGGCTCGGCCATCCTGACGGCGACGCTCACCGACCTCTACGGCAACCCCACGCCTGAGATGTCAGTGAGTTTCCGGGTGGTTTCCGGCGGAGCCACGGTCAGTCCGCCTTCCGCGGTTACCGATGCCAACGGACAGGCCCAGGCGGTGGTCAGCCAGCCCTCGTTGGGCACGAACCTGGTCACTGCCCGTTTCGGCAGCCTATCGGCTACGGTGACCATTCAGGGGGAGAAAAGCGTGACCTTCCCCGCCGGCCTGCAACTCATCTCCATTCCCTACGACCTGGGCGGGATGACTGCCGCGGACCTGTTCGGCCCCCAGGCCCCCCTTGCTCACTGGCAGCCCACGGAGGACGGCCTTGGGGGAACCTACCTGTTCGACCCTCGCCAGATTGTCCTCTACCCCGGCTACGGCTACTGGACGCAGTTCAGCACCCCGCCCACCGTGCTCCTGCAAACGGGCTCTTCGCCTGACCCCGACCGAACGTTCACTGTAAGTCTGCCCAAGGGTTGGGCCCTGTTGGGCAATCCTTTCCTCGACCGCACCGTCACCTGGTCATTGGAGCGGCTGCGGGTACAAAAGGGCATTGAAAGCGCGCGCACCCTCCGAGAGGACCAGAATCGGCTTCTGGCCCGCTTCGCCTGGGGCTGGGACGGAACCCAGTACTTCTTGGTGGGCGACCCTACTCTGCCCGGTTTCGAGAATGTAGTGGGACACTTGGAACCCGGGCGGAGTTATTGGGTGAAAGTCAAAGACTCGTCCGTCCGCATCATCCTGACTGCCGACCGTCAGCCTGCGGTCCGGGCCCCCTCTCGTCCCTCCGCTTGCGGGGGGCCAGCCCCGCCGCCGACTCCAGAAGCATGGCAGTTGACCCTGACCGTGGAGGCTGGTCCGGCGCGGGACGGCGATAACCGTTTGGGTGTGGTTCCGGCGGCGTCCGACCTGCTAATTGAAAACCCACCTCCGGCCGCCGCGGGTCCCTTTGTGGACTTGTCCTTCGCCCCCGATTCCCGCGCCCCGGCGCTTTGGGCGGTGGATTTGCGCTCTCGACCCATCACCCGGCGCACCGTTTGGCACCTGGTCGTGCGCACCGATGTGGCCGATGCCGAGGTAGTGTTGCGCTGGCCCCACCTGAACCGTTCTGTTCCGACCTGCTACCGCCTGACTTTGGTGGACGAGGCCACCGGCGAGCGCCGCTCCCTGCGCACCACCGCTTTCTATGCCTTCCGTGCCCAACGCTGCGGTTTGACCGAGCGCCGGTTCCGCTTGGAAGTTGAACCTCGAACTTCACTCGGCCTGCAGGTGCTTCACTTCACCGCCCAGCCCACCCGGGGACGGGCCGTGCGCCTGACCTTTGCCCTGAGCGAACCAGCCACCGTTCAGGCGCGGGTGCTCACTCCGGGCGGACGGGTGCTGCGCACGTTGGCGACTACCGGGGCCCCGGACGGCGTGAACACCCTGACCTGGGATGGCTGCACCGACCAGGGCCTCCCAGCACCGGCTGGGGTGTACGTGGTGGAACTGGTGGCCACCAGTCCAACGGGAGAGCAAACCAAGGCCCTGCGGGTAGTAAGAATGGTTCCCTGAGGAGAATGAGCAATGCCGAAACGAAAGGGAAGGAACAACCTGACCGGACAGCGGTACTTGGCTTGGGGATTGCTCCTGGGGATGGGATTGAGCGGTTGCGGAGGAGGGGAAGAACCGACTGGGCCGGCTTTGCCGCAGCCGGAGCAGGCTTACGGTACGGTAGAGGGGTTCGTTTTGGTGGAAGGTCGGGCCGAGGGAAGGCAAGGAGTACCCAAGGTGGCCGTAGAGGTGTTCCGTTTGCCCCGGGAAACGGGTGACCTGCCGCTGGCCACCACCCAAACCAGTGCAGAGGGTTTCTTCCGCCTCACTAACCTGCCCCTGCAGGTGGCCCTGCTGCTGGAAGCCCAGCCAGAGTTTCGCACCGTGAGTGCCATCGTGACCCTCACCGACGCAGCCACCCTGCGCAAGGACCTCAACCCCACTACTACCCTCGCCGCTGCGGTGGCTGAGCAGACCCTTTCCTCCGGCGAGGCCTTTTCCCCGGCCCAACTGGCTCGCCTGGAGAACGTGGCCGGGCAAACTCTGGCCGCCTATCCCAGTGGGGATGTGACCGCCGACGCCGTGCAGCGGGGGAGTTTGGCAGCGGCCATCGCTGCCGCCCACGTCGGCTCGCTGGACATCCGTTCCACCCCCTCCGGGGCTCAGGTCTGGATTGACGACTGGGACACAGGCCGCACCACTCCGACCCTGTTCACCGCCCAAATTAAGGGCCAAAGTACGGTGCGTCTGCATTTGGACGGCTATCGCGATTTTGTGGCTGTGGTGGAACTACGGGCCGGCGCACGTACCCGCCTGGATGCTTCCCTGGAACCCTTGCCCGCACAGGCCAACCGCGCCCCCCGCATTCGGCTCATCTCCCTCAGCACTACCTCCCTGCCCCCCGAAGGGGATTTGCTGACCGTCACCGCCACCGTCACCGACGCCGACAGCGACCCACTCATGGTCACCGCTCGCCTGCGCGGAGGCGGGGTTACCTTCGCGGGACAGCGGATGACCCGGTTGGAAGGGACAGACCAGTACCAGACTACTTTACGGGTGCCGGGCAACTTGGGCAGTGTCCCCCAGTCCTACACGGTCGAGGTAACCGCCACCGACGGGCGGGGCGGCCTGGCATCCGCTGTCTCCGACCCCCTCACCGTTGAGACCGTCGAAAGTCCTCCCAGCCCGGCCGGGTTTTGAGGGGGTAAGTACCAGTTGTCCTTCCCCGCTGCTGGCTGGGCAATTGCCCGTTCCCCTTAGGTAGCCTTCAGCAGCCTGCCAGGGTGGCTAACTTTTTCGCCAGGTCTTCCCGGACGCCGGGATAGCGCGCTGAGAGGTCGTTCCGCCGGTGGATGTCCTCGGCCAGGTTGTAGAGGGCCGCTTTGTTTTCGTCCGAGTTGAGAAGGTAAAGCCAATCTTCCTCCCACACGGCCACCATTTGGGCGTGCGCGGTGACGAGGTAATTGCGAAACTCATCCGCGCCGTCGGTAACCGCTGGCCACACGTTTTGCCCTTCCACCTCCGGTTTGGGTTCCACCCCCATCAGGGCCAGTACAGTGGCCGTGAGGTCAATGTTGTACAGCCAGCCCCGGAAACGCCTGCCGGCGTTTTCGCCTCGCGGGTGACGGATAATGCAGGGCACCGCCGAGAGCGCGGGACCGGTGTCCTGGGGCGGCATGCCGTAGTGGCCAAACTCGCCGATAATCTTTCCGTGGTCCGACATCAGGACGATGAGGGTATTTTCGCGCAGCCCCAAACGGTCAACCGCCGCCAGCAGTTGCCCAATCCAATAGTCAACCATGGTGCATACGGCGGCATAACGCGCGCGCAGGTGATGGTGCTCTGCCGCCGTCAGTTGGGAGCGGTGATAGGGATTGCCATAGATCAGTTGGGGGCCGTCCCAGTCGGGGTCGTACAGGTCGAGGAACCGCTGCGGAACCAACCAGGGCTCGTGTGGGTCGAAGGTGTCAAGGTAGAGGTAGAACCTCTCATGGGTGCGGTTGCGCTCCAGCCACTGAATAGCCCACCGAAATGTGCGGGCGACGGGGTAGTCCTCCTCCCCTGCCAAATACAGGTGGTTCTTGAGGTACTGGCTGAGGACGCGGAGGCGACGCGGCTCCAGTTTGACCTCCGGCTTGAGGTATTGCTCCAGATAGCCCGCCGGCAGCGGCTGGGTCTGCCATTGGTCAAACTCCTGACCGCGTACCCAATGGAAACTTTGGAACCCGCGATGGAAGTTCATCGAGGGTTTCATGAGGTGGTAGGTGTCGGCCACCAGGGCAGTGACATATCCCTGCTCGCTCAAGTGCTCGGCCAGGGTTACCTCCCCCTGGGGCAGGGGCCGCCAGCCGGGCAGATGCACCGTGTCGCCCTTGTAGAAGGGTTCATCAGGCCAGGGAAAGACCCGACGGCCAGTGAAGATGCCCCGGCGACAGGGAATCGTTGGCAGCGCCTCCGCCCGCAGGCGGTCGAACATTACGCCTTCCCGCGCCAGCCGGTCCAGGTTCGGCGTCTGTACCTGGATGCTTTCCCCCGTGTCGTCAATGGTGCCCTCCGGCCGATAGCAGTGCACGTGGTCTTGCCGAAAACTGTCCGTAGTAATCCAAATGCAGTTCATTGTGTTCCTCCTGTTGGAACGTAGAGTTTGTAATAGTTTACTTCTTGGGGAGGAAATGTCAAGAACTTTCCCGAACCTTAAACTTGGGTGGGCTCCCTCTACGATGTTGCTAAGGTAATCACCGCTGGGAAACTGGGCAGTTGCAGGATGCAGGATACCCCCCCTCTATCCCCCCGCACGCGGGGGGAGG
>DTZQ01000680.1 GCA_012961305.1 Armatimonadota bacterium
ACCCGACCATTCCCTTATCACTCCTATCACTTTGACCGCCCCTTTTGCCTTCCGAGACACCGAAGACCTTCGTGCCTATGCGGCCAAGGAAAAGGCCCGTTTTGAATACGCCCGTATGGGCCATCCTACTCAGGCAGCGGTGGAGCGGAAACTGGCGGCTTTGGAAGGGGCGGAGGCGGGTTTGGTGTTCGCTTCGGGCATGAATGCCTTGACCACCACCTTGTTGTCTCTGCTCTCTCAAGGACAACATTTGGTCATTACCCATCAGGCTTACCGACGCACTTTACAGTTCTGCCAGCAGGAATTGCCCCGCTGGGGCATCGAATGTACCACGGTGCCGGTAGGGGAGGAGGAAGCAGCGGCTCGGGCCATGCAGGATAATACTGCCCTCATCTTTTCGGAGTGCCCCACCAATCCCCACCTCTACCTGCCCAACATATCCCGGCTGGCGGAAATCGCCCATGCTCAGGGGGCTTTGCTGCTAATTGACAGCACCTTTGCCACTCCGGTCAACCTGCATCCTTTGGAACGGGGCGCGGATTTGGTAGTGCACAGCGCAACGAAATATTTGGGCGGGCACAACGACTTAGTTGCTGGTGTCTTGGTAGGCCGGGCGACGCTGGTCGAAACGGTGCGGGACTTTCACCACACCTTGGGCGGGATGGCCGACCCCTTCACTTGTTTCTTACTATTGCGGGGTCTGAAAACCCTACCCTTGCGCGTGCAGCGGCAGAATGAAACGGCATTGCAAGTAGCCCAGTTCTTGGAGCAACACTCCAAGGTCACCCAGGTGTACTATCCCGGCCTGCCCAGCCATCCCCATCACCAACGGGCGCGGAAACAAATGCGCGGTTTTGGGGGGGTGGTCTCTTTTGAAATCCGGGGTGATTGGGCCGCCACCTGCCGTTTCTTAGATGCCCTCGAACTGTGCACTTTGGCCTCCAGTTTCGGCGGCCCGGAGACCTTGGTATATCACCCGGCAGGAGTCACTCGCTACGATTTGACCGAGAAGGAACGGCAAGCCCTCGGTTACACCGACCAACTAATCCGCCTGGCGGTGGGCTTGGAAGCCCCGGAGGACCTTTTAGCCGATTTGGAACAGGCTTTGGCCCAAGTGTAGCCACCACAGCCTTCCGGCCCCCGTGCTTCCAACTGGACCCGTAAAGTGTCTTGACGAAACCAAGGCCCTAAGGTATAATCGTGCCAGGGGAAACTTATCTCATCCTAAGGAGGTCAAAGAACCATGCCTCAGATGCTTGCCCAGGTCCTTTTCGGACGTTGGTTGGTGGTGCTTTTAACCCTCGGAATCTTTGGCGTCCCTCTGGGAGCAGAGCGGGCAACCATTTACCGGGATACCTGGGGAGTACCTCACATTTACGGCGATTCCGAGGTGGCAGTCGCTTACGCCCACGGCTACGCCCAAGCAGAGGACCGCCTGACTTCCATCCTCCGTTCCTATCGCCTGGCCGAGGGCAGCATGGCCGAAGCCTTCGGGGAGAAATGGGTGGAGCACGATTTCACCCAACGCCTCGTCCGGCACGCGCAACTGTGCCGCGAGCATTATTCCGAACTCAGCCCTGAAGTGCGCGCGTTCATCGAGGCCTTCTTGGCCGGCTTCAAGCAGTACCTGCGGGAACACCCCAGCGAAGTGCCCGAATGGGCCCCCGACCCTCAGCCCTATCACCTGCTGGCCCTGGGGCGCTACATCATTTGGAACTGGCCCTGGGGCGAAGCCTGGGGCGACCTGAGACGGGCCCCTAAAGGCCCCGACACCGGAAAGGGTTCTAACCAGTGGGCAGTCACCCCCAGCCACGCTGCGGATGGGTGCACCATTACCCTCATTGACCCCCACGTCCCCTGGACGCCGGAATGGCTGTTCTACGAAGTGCACCTGCACGGCGGCGACCTGAACGTCTATGGATTCTGCATTCCCGGCACGCCCTACGTGGGCCTGGGACATAATGACTACCTCTCCTGGGCCTGCACTACCGGCGGGCCGGACACCGCCGACGTGTACCGAGAGGAGTTCAACCCCGATAATCCCCTCCAGTACCGCTACGACGGCCAATGGCGGGAGGCTACCAGGGAGACTCTGGAAATCCGGGTCAAAACCGAGGACGGCTTTGAGACCCGCACCCGGGAGGTCATTCGCACCCATCACGGCCCGGTCATGAAGCGGGAGGGCAACGTGGGCTACGCCTTCAAAACGGCCTACGACCACGAATTTGGGCTCATAGAACAGTTGGCGCGGATGAACAAAGCCCGCAACTTGGGGGAGTTCATCAACGCCCTGGGGATGCGGCAGTTCATGGCCCAGAACATCATGGTCGGGGACGTGTACGGCAACATCTACTACGTCCGCAACGGGCGCGTGCCCATCCGGCCCGAGGGGTACGACTGGTCGCGGCCCGTGCCGGGAGATACTTCGGCGACCGAGTGGCGGGGGATTCATCCCTTCTGTGACCTGGTGCAACTCCTCAACCCCGCGGCGGGCTTCATGCAGAACTGCAACATTTCACCGGGCACCATGACCCGCCAGAGTCCTCTCACCCCCGACCGCTACCGCGACTACCTGTATCGGGCCTCGGCCACCGGCACCAATCCTCGCGGCCAGCGGGCTCTGGGTCTGTTAGACCGCCGGGGGAAACTTACCCGCGAAGAGGCCCTGGGCATCGCGGTGGACACCTTCGTGAAAGTCAGCGAGCCGTGGAAACAGGCTCTCCAGCGGGCCTATACCAAATATCGGCGGGAGTTCCCCCAGTTGGAAAAGGCGGTGCGCATCCTGCAGGAGTGGAACGGGTACGCCACGGTGGACAGCGTGGGCATGAGCCTGTTCCGTGCCCTCTTCTTAGTGAGGCGAGAGTTCGGTGACCGCCTTCCGCGCCGGGCCATCGAAGCCGGGGAGGAACTTACCGGGGAGGCAGAACGCACTCTGCTGCAAGCCCTGGCCAAAGCAGTCCAGTGGATGCAGGAGAAATACGGTTCCTTAGAGGTGCCTTGGGGCAAAATCCACCGCGGGCGGCGGGGAGAGCGTAGTTGGCCGCTGGCGGGAGTGGACAGCGGAGGACTGGTCACCCTGCGGGCCATTGACACCCCGGACGAACCCGACGAAAACGGCATCTACTGGGCCAAAGGCGGGCAGTCCTGCCCCACGGTGATTTTCTTCACCCAGCCCATCCGAGCCTACAGTGCGGTTCCCTACGGCCAGAGCGAGCGGCCCGATTCGCCCCACTACACCGACCAGGGCGAGCAATTGTACGCCCGCAGCCGCCTCAAGCCGACCTGGTACGCCAAAGAGGAACTAATGCAGCATTTGGAGTCCCAGAAAACCCTGCGCATTCCCGAACGGCTCACCCGACGGAGGATTCCTGCCAAAGGGCGAACCCGGGTTCGCCTTAGACCGTAAATGACGCCACTATTTTGGACCCAGGGGCTTTAGCCCCGTTAGACGGCACTAAAGTGCCTGACTCCAAAGAAGGGGGGAAGGAGGCAAAGTCATGATTGAATCCTATTCTTTCGGTTCCATCGCCATTGACGGGCGCAGGTACACCGCCGACGTCATTGTGTACCCGGACCGGGTGGACGCCAGTTGGTGGCGCAAGGAGGGCCATCGGCTCGACCCGGCGGACTTGCAGGAGGCTCTGGCGGCCCAGCCGGAGGTGCTGGTGGTGGGCACCGGTTGCTACGGGTGCATGAAAGTGCCGCCGGAGACGGCGGAGTTCGTGCGCCAGCAGGGAGTAGAACTGATTGCCGCCCGCACCAGCGAAGCGGTCCAGAAGTACAACGCCCTGGCGTCCTCTAAGCGGGTCGTCGCCGCACTGCATTTGACCTGTTAGGGGGAGGGGTGCGGTAAAATAAACCGTAAAGAAGTCACTTCACCTACTACCCATCCCGCCATGAACGGTTCGCCGCAATCCCCACAAACCTCAAAACTTTAACGCGTTCAGGAATTGCCATCTCCCTCTCTATGTGACCTCCTCCCACCCCTGAAGGGGGTGGGCTTCCCCTTTCACCGAGGGAAACTTACGCAGATGTAGGGGTTGCTCCCCAG
>DTZQ01000681.1 GCA_012961305.1 Armatimonadota bacterium
GCGGGAATATCAGCCTCCGGCTGAGTAGTCACAGGAGAGCACAGCATGAGGGGCCCTTTCAGTTGGTGCAATGGGGGGAAATATGGCCAGGTGGGGGTGTTGGGGGTATTGCTGCTGAGCGTGACCGTGTGGGCAGGGCCGTTGGAAGATGCTATTGCTACGGTGGAACGCCTGGCTCGTTACTGCCTCCCGGACAAGCAGGTGCGGGCCGGACTGTTTTTGCCTTTCCAGGGGCGGGCCCGGGAGGCCCAAGAGGCCTTGGCCACTTTGGTTGCGGCCGGGAAACAGGGCATTCCGGGCCTGAATCGCCTGCTCCAGCACGAGCGGGCCCAAGTGCGCCAAAATGCGGCCCATGGTTTGGGCCTGATTGCCGACCCGGCCATTGTCTCTCCCCTGAGTTCCGCCCTCGCTGACCGGAACTCAGGGGTGCGGGACCAGGTGGTTTGGGCCCTGGGTCGTTCCGCCAGTCCCGCCGCCGTAGACCTGTTGCGCCGGGCCAGCGAGCGGGATAAAAACCCCACCGTGCGGGGCAATGCCCGCCAATGGCTGGACCTGTTGGAGAAAATTGTCGCCGCCGACCGCTTGCCCAAAGAGAAACGCCTGCAACAGTACATCCCCCTGCTCAAGTACAGTTATGCCGGTGAACGGGTGGCCCTGGTGTTCGGCTCAGAAGCCGTGCCCGCCTTGATTGCGGCCCTGAAGGACCAAGACCCGGCCATCGTGCGAGGGGCCGCGGAGACCCTGGCTACCATTGGCGACCCCCAGGGCCTGGAGCCCATCTACCGCGCCTACCTTGAAGCCCCCGCGGGGGAACGGCTGGCTTCTCTGGCTAAAGCCCTGGCTTTGTTCGCCCATGCGGAGGTGTGGCCTTACCTTTGCCGATTGCTAAATTCTGGTTCCTCCAGCGCCGAATATTGGGCCTTGCGGGGAATGCGCCGTTTCAACCATCCCGACCGGCAGCGAGTAGTGCTGGAATTTCTGCGAGAGAAGGTGGAGCAGGGCGAACATCGGCGGGTGCGGCGAGGGGATGAAGTCACGGTCAATTCCGTGGCCGAAGCCTGTCAGTTACTGGGGGCCATTGGCGATGCAGAAGCCCTGCCCTTGCTGGAGCAAATTGCGGCCGAGGCCCCCGCGAATGGCCTCATCAAGCCCCTGGCCCGGCGCAGTTGCCAGCGCCTAAAGGCACGTTTGGAGGCTTCGTAAAATTTTTGTTAACGGGGGAACATTTTGCATTCTCACATAGTCCAAAGGGGGTGACCGCTGCGGAGAAATCCGCGGGAAAGGAGACTGATGATGAAAGCAGTTGTTTGCATCCTCCCGGTGATACTGCTGATGCTCTCGTTCGCCGTCTGGGGACAGACCCACGCCCCCCTCCCCGGCGACCCGTTAGTAGAGGTAACTTCTACCGGCGGCCAAATTGATTGGCGCCAAGGGATAGTTACCGTGATTGGCATGGGTGTGCTGCCGGAGAACATACCCAGTCCCGCCCGCGCACGCTTGCTGGCCCGACGCATTGCCCAGGTAGATGCCTACCGCCAGTTGGCCGAAACCATTGCCGGAGTGCGGGTGACGGCTACCACTATAGTACGCAATTACGAACTCTTGGACGACCGGATACGCACCGTGGTGAATGCCTTCATTAGGGGACAACGAGCCGTGAAGGAGGAGTGGCAGCCGGATGGGACCGTTGAGATTACAATGGTGGCTCCCCTGCGCGGGCGGGGGGGATTGGCTCCCAACCTGCTGCCTTTGCTGCGGGAGCGGAACTTGCTTGACCTGCCGGAGGCGCAGGTGCCGCCGGAGCCGCCGCGCTTGAAGGCTACGCCGCTTCGACCTCCAACTCCCCCTACCACCGCTGCACCAGTAACTCCGGCGGAGAAACCACCGCCAGCCCCGCCGGCGCAACCGGCCCCGCCAACCACGGAACGGCCTACGGCTGTGTCTTCCCAACCACCCACCCCGCCTCAGAAACCGGAAGGGCCCCCGGCTGCACCCCCAGTTAGGCCCTCTCCGGAACGAGGCCCTCAGCGACCGACGGGTGCAGGCCCCGCCCGGCCCACAGCAACTCGACCTCCGACCCCTTCGGCTCCCGCAGTGACCCCCGCTTTGCGCGGCCGTGAGGCTTCGGTGGTGGCCCGGCCCAGTGGCTACTTGGCACTGGGACCACTGGGCCCCCTGAGCGGAGGGACCAAGCGGGCTCTGGCTACCACTCCGCGGGTAACTCCCCTGCCGGCTCCCTCTCCGACGGCTCCTCCGGGCCTGCCACCGCTTAACATCCGCTCCGAACCCCCCTACACAGGCTTGATTGTGGACGCCCGAGGATTGGGCTTGCGGCCGGCCATGGCTCCCAAAATCCGCAACGCCAACGAAGAGATTGTCTTCGGCTACGTTAAGGCTGGGGCCCTGGGAGAAGACCTACGTCAGTACGTGCTGGAAAAAGGCATTGTCGCCTATGCTCGCTACGGCGACCCCCTGGCCGAAACTCGGGCTGGCAATTCCCCGCTAATAGTGCGGGCTTTGGGGGTATATGGACGGTTCAAGGGGGATGTAATTCTCAGCCAGGAGGATGCGGAACGGGTGTTGAAAGCCAACGCTCGCGACCACTTCCTGGACGAGTTCAAGGTAGTGTTCCTGTTAGGTTGAAAAACCGTCCGGCCTGAGCCGGACCAATTAGGCTGCTTCCCGCAGCCACTACCTTAGAAAGGAGCGTGTAACTATGCGCAGCAAAGTTCTGTGGGTAGGGCTTCTACTGGGCCTGGTGGCCTTTGCCCTGGGAGTGTGGGCCCAACAGCCTCGCGTGCAGGTGAAGGTCCAGACCGAGGTCAAAGTGGGCTTTGTAGAGGAGAACCCAGTGACCGGGGGCAAGTTGGACTGGACCAAAGGCATCGTTTGGGCTACGGGCTATGGGGTTCCCCCGGAAAATGTCCGTGGGCCTCGGGCCCGCCTTTTGGCGCGGCTAATAGCCATCAAGGATGCCCAGCGCAACTTGGCGGAGACCTTGAAGGGCGTTCACATCACTGCCACCACTACCATTGTCAACTTCGGGGAGCAGGTGGACGACCGCATTTTGACCCGGTTGGACACCTTCCTGCGGGGATACCGTTTCGGACCCCAGGTACAGAAACCAGATGGCACTTGGGAGGTAACTCTGTGGGTGCCCATGTATGGGCAGGAAGGCGTGGCGGGACAGGTTATTGCTCCCTTCCTGCCCCGAATCAATGAACGGGAGCCAGAGAAGGTGCCAGTTGTCAGGCCGGAAACCCCTCCGCCTCCTCCAACGCCTGTTCCGGAGCGCAAACCCGGCCCCTACACTGGCGTAGTCATTGACGCCCGAGGATTCGGCGTTCGCGGTTCCATGTCTCCTAAAATCCGGCGGGCGGACGGTTCCGAGGTCTGGGGTACGGTGCAGGTCAGTCGGGAGTTTGTGCAGGAAACGGGCATTGTGGGCTACCATGTAGACTTGGACACCGCCTTGCGCCCGGAAATGCGGGCGGGAGAGAACCCCCTCGTCCTGCGGGCCATTGGGGTGGCCGGGGCCGGTAAGACGGACGTAGTTATCAGCGACGAAGATGCTGCCCTGCTGCTGGCGGAGAACGAAAAAGCCCGTTTCTTGGAGAAGTTCAGAGTTATCTTCGTTGTGGACCGGCCTGAGGGCGTCCCTCCGACTGCTCCCATACCCCGACCCCGACCGGTCCGGTAACTTTGGGGCCTAACCTGGCAGAGCGGAGGCGACTTTCAAGGAGTCGCCTCCGTTTGCTTTAATCCATGTTGGGAGGGATTGTCCGCATAACCCTCAAACGTAACGGCGTTAGAAAGGGAGCAACCTCATGAGTGTTCGCACCCACCTTTGTGCCCTTTGGTGGGGCCTGGCCTTGACCAGTGGAGCCTTCATCCTCGTAGCCCAGGAAGATGTTGCCACCCTGTTGGCCCGTTTGGTGCCCTATGTGACCATCGAGGCAGCCCGACATGGCAAAGTCAACTGGGGAGAACAGGTCGTCCAGGCCGACGGTTACGGGCCGCTCGCCCCGGACGCCGGGGGACGGGAACTGGTCAATGCCCGCCGCATCGCCATCACTGATGCTCGCCGCAATTTGGCCGAAATGGTCGCCGGGGTGCGAGTTACGGCCGAGACCTTCGTGCGCAACTACATGTTGGAAAGGGACGTAGTGCGCACCCAAGTGGCCGCCTTCCTTCAGGGCGCAGCCGTTGTGGCTGAAAAGCCGGATAGGGAAAAAGGTGAATATCGGGTGACCCTGCAGGTGCCCCTCAGCGGGGTGCGCAGCCTGAACGAAATTCTCCTGCCCGTCGTGTCTGGGCCAGAAGAAACCGCCAGCACAGGAGGATTCCGCCCCGCCGCGGCCGGAGGGGGGGAAATCACCGGCGTCATCTTCGACCTGCGCCATCTGAACCGTTCCCCCATCGGCCTTCCTCTCCCCGAGGGTACGGAACCCTGCCTGTACCCGCAAATCCTGGACGAGGGTGGGGAAGTGGTTTATGGGTTGAAGGTGGCCGACCCAGAAGTAGTGCGCCTGGAAGGGTTAGTGCTCTACTTCCGCGAGTTAGTGCCGCCAGCCCAGACCACCCCAACACTCCTGCTCGGCTGGAGTGTGTCTGTAGAGGCGGCGGAACAAACCATTTCCCGTGCCCAGCGGCGGGTGGGAAGGCGGCCAGTCGTGGTACGGGGACTGCGCGCCGTGAAACGGACGAACATCGTCATCAGCGCCCAGGACGCCGCGCGCCTGCGCCGGGCCAACGCCGCCACCGGCCTCCTCCGGCGCGGCCGGGTGCTGATTATCCAGGACAGCGCGGTCGGAGCGGTAAAAGGATGCGTCCCTTTCCGCTGGGCTGCCATCCTGTAATGGCCAATAGCAGGTGGCTGATTTTTCCCCAACGGAAGGAACCACCCCTTTAAGGGCGAAACGAAGTAGTATCCGGGCGAAAGGAGGTGCTCATTTATGGGCGCACGCTTAGCCATAGAGGGGGGACCGCCGGTCCGAGAGAAACCCTTTCCTCCTTGGCCGCATTTTGGGGAGGACGAGATAGAGGCGGCGGTCGCGGTCCTGCGGTCGGGCCAGGTCAATTACTGGACGGGGAGGAAAGGAAGGGAGTTTGAGGAGCGCTTTGCTGAATATGTAGGGGTCAAACATGCCATTGCGGTCAACAGCGGCACCAGTGCCCTTCATGTGGCCCTCTACGCGGCCGAAGTGGGGCCGGGGGATGAGGTTATCGTGCCCGCTCGCACCTTCATCGCTACCGCGGCCGCAGTCTTGCATCAGAACGCCCTCCCTATATTCGCTGACGTGGACCCTAAGACCCACAACCTTTCTCCGGCCTCCGTGCGCGAACTGATAACCCCACGCACCAAAGCCATCATCGCCGTCCACCTGGCGGGCCACCCGGCGGAGATGGACGAGATAATGGCTATAGCCGCGGAGCACAATCTGGTGGTCATTGAGGACGCGGCTCAGGCTCACGGGGCGGAATACAAAGGCCGAAAGGTGGGTTCTTGGGGACATCTGGGAGCCTTTAGTTTCTGCCAGGACAAAATCATCACTACTGGTGGGGAGGGGGGGATGGTCACCACCAATGACGACCGCTGGGCCCGACTCGCCCGAGCCTGCCGGGACCACGGCTGGTGGCAGGAAGAGAAAGAAGAACTCCTGCGCAGCGAGGCCCTGCGCATCTACGTCCACCACCGCCTCGGCTTCAATTACCGCTTAACGGAGATGCAGTCTGCTATCGGCCTTAAGGCCCTGGAGAAACTCGACCAGCAGGTAGAGAAGCGGCGAGAGAACGCCTATTATCTCAATGAGCACCTCCGCGAGGTTGAGGTCATCACCACGCCCTACGAGGCCCCCTATGTCAAACACTCTTATTACCGCTACTACTGTACGGTCAAACCCGAGCGACTGAAAGTCAGCCGGGACCAGTTTGTCAAGGCCGTCCGCGCGGAGGGAGTGCCCATCCTCTTGGGCACCAGCCCGGAGAACTACTTGGAGGAGGTCTTTCAAAAGCAGGTAGGATATGGAAAAACTCCTTGTCCCTTCCGTTGTCCCCTCTATGAAGGGGGAGTTGATTACACTTCTGTTTCCCTGCCTCAGGCTCGCCGGCTCGCCCAGACCGCTTTCTGCCTATTGGTGCATCCCACCATCGAGCGGGCGGACCTGGATGATGTAGTGGCGGCCATTGGAAAGGTGGCAGAGGCCTATGGAGAGGCCGCAGGGGAGAAGAGGCCATGAAAATACTTCTGGCGAACCGTTTAGACCCTCGTCGTTGGGGCTGGTTGGGAGTAGCCTTGGTCAATGGGGGCCTAACAGTCCTGCTGTTTGCCGTAGGTGCCTTACAGTGGTTGGAACTGAAGGCCATTGATTGGCGTTTTCGCCTGCGCGGGCCGGAACCGCCGCCGGAGGAAATTGTGTTGGTAGGCGTGGACCAGCACAGTTTCGACGAACTCCAGCAGCGGTGGCCTTGGCCCCGCTCCTGGCACGCCTTGGTGATAGACCGCCTGCGCGCGGCGGGAGCAGCAGTTATTGTCCTGGACTTCCTCCTCTCTGAACCCTCCGAGGCCCCGGAGGACCAGGCCTTGGTCGAGGCCCTGGCCCGCGCGGGAAACGTGGTCCTCCCCCGCGAAATTACCCCGGAGCAGCAGCACGTTGCCTGTCTCCCCCGAGTGGCCCAAGCCGCAGCCGGCGAGGGCTACGTAAACTTTCATCCCGACCAGGACGGCATTGTCCGCCAGCAGCCGCTGCTGTTTGTGGTCGTGGAAGGGGATACGGAGCAGGTGTTCCTGCCCTTAGGCGTAGAGGTCGCCTGCCTCTACCGCAACCTGCCAGCGGAAATTGACCTCTCCCAACCGGGCGCGGTAAGGTTGGGTTCCCTAACGGTGCCCCTCGACCGCAGCGGCAACCTGCGCATTAACTTTGTCGGCGGCAGCGGCTCTTTTCCCCTTTACTCCTACGCCGACGTGCTCGCTGGGCGGGTGACCCCGGAGACCTTCGCCCGGAAAATAGTTTTCATTGGCCTGACCGACCCCACCTACCACGATTACTACCGCACTCCCTTCCGCCGTTCGGCCAAGCCCTTTGCCGTACCTGCTGGGGCTGAGGTATCCCCCAGCGTCAGTACCTCCTCCATCGAAATCCATGCCAACCTGGCCCGTACCATTTTGCAGGAATGTTTCCTCCGCCAGCCGCCTAAGGGGTTCACTTACGGCCTCGTCCTCCTGCTGGCCTTTCTGTTGGCCTTCGCCTGGGGACGGATGGAAAACCTGTGGGCGGAACGGCTGTCCTTTTTAGCCGCTTTGGCCCTCGTGGGACTTGGGGGACAGTTGGCCTTCCGGCACGGCTGGCTCCTCGACCTGATGCCCCTGTGGGGAGTGACATTGCTAACCTACGGCGGACATTTGAGCCTGAGCCTGGTGGTGGAACGTCTCCGCCGACAGCAGGTAACCGAAATGTTCGGCAAATACCTTCCCCGCCCCGTGGCCGACTGGCTGGTGAAGCATCCCGAAAGCCTGCGCCTGGGTGGAGAGCGCCAGGAAATCACCATCCTCTTCGCCGACATTAGGGGCTTTACCACCCTGGCCGAGGCCCGCGACCCGGAGGAGGTGGTGGACCTCCTCAACGACTATTTCAACGCTGTGGGGCGGGTCATTCAGCAGTACGAAGGGCTCATCTACAAGTTCGTGGGCGACGAGGTGATGGTGTTGTTCAACACCCCTCGGCCCCAGGAAGACCACGTCCTGCGCGCGGTGCAGGTGGGCCTGGACATGCAAGCGGCTGTGGCCCAACTGCGACAGCGGTGGCAGAAACAGGGCCGACCGGATTTGCACATCGGCGTCGGCATCACCCGCGGGCCCGTGGTCGTGGGAAACGTGGGCTTTGAGGACCATTTGGACTACACGGCCATCGGCGACCCGGTCAACTTGGCCGCCCGGCTGTGTGGAAGCGCGGAACCCGACCAGGTGCTGGTGGACGAGCAGGTGTATGAAGTAATCCGGCAGCGCGTGGTCGCGAAAGACCTGGGAACCATCCCCATCAAGGGCAAAACTGAAGCGGTGCGGGTGTACGCGGTGGGGAAAATCAAAGGAGTTTAGCAAATTGTTGGCTTGCCGGAAGGAAAATTCACTTTGACGGCGAATTTACAGCCCGGTGAACGGTACACTTACTTTTGACGAAAGGATGGAAAACTAAAGATGAAACTTTCTCACCTGTTGCTGTTGGGAGCGCTGGTGGGGAGCAGCGCTGTGGATGTGTGGGCTGAGGGGGAACCGGTGGCTTTGGTTTACGGCCAGTTGACCGTCAACCGAGGGGGCAGCACGGCTCGGGAAATTCCCCAGTATTTTGGGATTATGCGCGATTTGCTCAACACGGTGGGAGTTCCTTTTGCCGTAGTGAAAGACACGGATTTGAAGCCGGGCGCGCTGGCGGGGTTCAAAATTGCCGTTTTTCCCCATAATCCGGTCTTTTCCGAGCCTGAGTTGGAAGCCCTGGAGCAGTTCTTGGCGGGAGGGGGGAAGATTTTCTGTTTCTACACTTCCAACGTCCGGGTGCTGAAACTCCTGGGCCTAACCCAAGCGCGGTACGTGTCGCAGGCCTATCGGGGGCAGTTTAGCCTCATTTATTTCCCCCCTGACCGAGGCATTGCTGGCCTGCCGGAACAGGTGGACCAGGGTTCGTGGAACATCCAGGCCGTGCAGCCGGCTGGGGACGGGGCGGAGGTGCTGGGCTACTGGTACACCCATCGGGGCCGTTCGGCCCGCTATCCGGCCCTGTGGATTTCGTCGGCGGGTGTTTATATGACCCACGTGTTGACCCGCTCCGATTGGCGGACAAAGCAGCGAATGATGTTGGCTCTACTGGGCCACTTCGTGCCGGAACTGTGGGCCCTGGCCATTCAGCATCAATTGCAGCGCGTGGGCCGGGTGTCGAAGTATGAGGGCCTGGCGGCCCTGCGGACGGCGGTGGCTGAAGCCCAGGCGGAGGGGAGGAAAGTGGATGCGGCCCAGGCAGCCCTGGCGGAGGCGGAACGACTGCAAGCCCAAGCCCAGCGGCTGCTGCAGGCCAAGGAGTATCCCCAGGCCCTGGACACAGCCCTGAGCGCGACCCAGCAGGCGGCCAACG
>DTZQ01000682.1 GCA_012961305.1 Armatimonadota bacterium
AGGCTGCGGGCCAGGGCAACTACGGCTTGATAGAGGAGTTCCGTCTCGCGGGTCTGCTGACAAAGGGCGTGGGCACTTTTCGCTTCATCCAAGTCGGACTCAATCATGTCGAACACTCCAGCCCCGCACTCGCCCGCCCCCCGGCCGGCCAGGGAGAACTCCTCGCTGGTGTCCCAATCGCGGTAATAATCAGGATTTTCCTCGTAAGCCGGGGCCCGCTTGTATTGCTCAATCAACTGCTGCATCAGGTCCTGCCCCTCGGCCTCCACAAATTGCTCGAAACTGTGGTAGGTTTCCCTGCGTTCCTGATACGCCTGCAGAAAGTCGCGCAGCAAGGCGGGCACGTTCTTGGCGGGCACGTGTCCCCAGGGACGGGCTAAAGCCGTGCGGCCTTCCTGCACTTTACCCCCCAGCAGCACGCTGTAGAAGGGCATCGCCCGGCCGTTGACCCGTCGCGCGGCCCCGTGCAGGCCAATGCTGGCCAGGGGATGCTGGCCGCAGGCATTGGGGCAGCCGCTGGCACGAAGGTTCACCTCCGGCCACTGGGACAGAGGTAGGCCCGCCCGGTCCAGTTCTGCGGCGATGGCCCGACATAGGCCTCCCGAATGGCACAGCCCCAGTTTGCAGGTTGCCGCTCCTTTGCAGCACACCAAATAGTCCAAGTTGCGGGTGCCCGCCTCTGCCAGCCCCAACTCCCGCAGCCGATTGTACAGGTAGGGCAGTTCCTCCTCCCGCACCCAGCGCAGGAGCAGGTCTTGCGTCTGAGTGATGCGCAGTGACCCTTCGCCCAGAACTTCGCCCAGGTCCGCCAAACTCTCCAGCATCTCCGGTTCAATGTCCCCCAGCGGAACGGGGAGCCGCACCAGGTAGAAGCCAGCCTGCTTTTGCGCCCGCACCTGCAGCCGCTTCCAGGCTTGGTAGTCCCCGTCCCTGGGCTCTTCCAAGGGGACGGTGACGCCTTCCCTGCGTTCTTCGCTCCAGGAGGGCAGTTCCAGTTCGATGGGGCCCTCCTCTTTTACCCGCTGCAACTCCTGCTGATACAACTCCCGAAACTTTTCGGCTCCCAGCGCCCTCACCACGAAGCGCAATCGGGCCTGATGCTTGCGCTTGCGGTCGCCATATTGGTCGAACAGCCGCTTGACTGCTTCCGCCACATAGCCAATTTCGCTGGCCGGCACAAAATCGTGCAACTTGAGGGCCACCTGGGAGTAGGCTCCCAGGCCACCGGCGGCATATACGGCAAAACCTGGCTCCCCCTTGCGCACTTTGGCAATGAAGCCCAAATCGTTGACCGTGGCCAGCGCACAATCGTCGCTGCAGGCAGAGAAAGCAATTTTGAACTTGCGCGGCAGGTTGTAGGAACTGGGGAAGGGCAGTAGGTATTCGGTCAGGGCGATGGCGTAGGGCAGCACGTTGAAGGCCTCCCGCGAACACACGCCGGCGTCGGGACAGGCAGTAATGTTGCGTACCGTATTGCCTCCCCCGCCCTTACAGGTCAAACCGACGCTGTACAGGGCTCGATACAAGGGGGCCAGTTGGTCTAACTGCACGTTCTGCAGTTGAATGTCCTGGCGGGTAGTGAGGTGCAACTTCACCCCGTATTCTCGAGCCAGGCGGGCCAGAGCGCGCAATTGGGCGGGAGTGACCGCGCCTCCGGGCAGGCGCACACGCATCATGTAAGTGTTCTCCTGCCGCTGTTCATAGATGCCCAGGGGAACGCGGAAGCCGCGAAACTTGGCCGCCGCCAGTTCCCCCCGCCGGAAACGTTCCACCCATTCTTCCAGGGTGCGGATGTCATCGCGCACTATGAGCGGTATCCGATAATAGCCGTGCATTTCGTTTCCTCCCAGGTTCCGCTTTTGGAATCAGGCACTTCAGTGCCCTCATAACGGGGCTAAAACCCCTGAGCCCATAACTTGACAAGGTTAAATTCGCCTTAGACCTACCCCGGATGGAAATCTTGGGCTCCGGTTACCCAGTCGGTTCTAAACCGACTTAACCAACTTCCGTTGGTTTGGTAAAGGTAGCCCCGAGTTTGAACTCTGGGCCAGAAGGCTGATTTCCTTTCCCGAACGAACTTAAGCCCGGCGGTATTAAAGTTAACCTGGTCGAGATAAATAACTCAGGTTTTCGCCCGGGGCTCGAATATTCGGGTGCTCAAATACCGGTCACCACCATCAGGGAACATCACCACCATCACGGCCCCTCGCCTCCGGAGGGAGCGGGCCACTTGCAAAGTGGCTACTAAAGCGGCACTGGCAGATTGGCCCAGCAGCAGTCCTTGCCGGGCCATCCAGCGCATCATTTCGTAGGCTTCCTCGGTACACACGAAAATCCGCTCGTCGGGAAGGTTCGGCTCGTAAATGCCCGGCACGATGGAAGTAGGCAGGTGCTTCAAACCCTCCAGTCCATGCAGTCCTCTGTCCGGTTGTACCGCAATCAGGCGAATGTCGGGGTTGAACTCTTTCAACCGCCGGCCTGCTCCCACCAGGGTGCCGGTCGTGCCCAGGCCGGCGATGAAATGAGTGATACGTCCTTGCGTATCGCGCAGGATTTCCGGGGCCGTGCTCTCGTAGTGGGCCTGGGGGTTGGCCGGGTTATTGTACTGGTCGGGCAGGAAATAAAGTTCCGGCTCCCGTTCCCAGAGGACCCGGGCTTGTTCGATGGCCCCATCAGTACCTTTCAACGGGTCGGAGTAGATTACCTCGGCGCCGTAGGCAGCCAGAATGCGCTTGCGCTCCTCGCTGACATTGGCGGGCATCACCAGGCGCACCCGGTAGCCTTTGATGGTTCCAATCAGGGCGTAGGCAATGCCGGTGTTGCCCGAAGTGGCGTCCAGAATAATTTTCTCCGGCGTCAACAGTCCGCGCCGTTCCCCGTCCAGAACCATCCACAGCGCCGGGCGGTCTTTGACCGAACCGCCAGGATTGAACCACTCGGCCTTGCCGTAAATCTCCACTCCCGGCTGCCCTAAGTGCTCCTCCAAAGCGTACAGGCGAATCAGGGGCGTATTGCCAATCAAATCCAGGGGCGGCGGCAAGGGTGCGGAGGAACTGCTCTTCCCGTTAACGGTCGCATATGCTTTTCCGCGGTCAGCCTCTCCTCCCATTGGTCCTCACCTCACTTGGTTCCCCAAGGGGAAGGAGTTTCCCGCGCCACCTGACAGAACTCCTCGTAGTCAATTAACTCGGTAATCCTGGGATGCTCCCCGCACAGCGGACAGTCAGGGTCACGACGCAGCCGTACCTTGTGGAACTCCAAAGTAAAGCCATCGTAGAGGAACATCCAGTTGGCTAACAGTTCGCCCCTGCCCAGAATCAGTTTCAGCACCTCCCCGGCCTGCAGGGAACCTACGATTCCGCAGACTGGTCCCAGCACGCCCGCCTCCTGACAGGAAGGCACCTGCCCCGGAGGGGGTGGGGTAGGGAAGAGGCAGCGATAGCAGCCCGTTTGGCCAGGGATGATGGTGGTCACCTGGGCCTCGAAGCGCAAGATGGCTCCGGTAACCAAGGGTTTGCCCGTGAGCAGGCAGGCATCGTTGACCAGATAGCGGGTGGGGAAATTATCGCTGCCGTCCACCACAATGTCGTAATCGGCCACGATGTCCAGCGCGTTCTCCGAGGTCAACCGCATCTGGTAGGGCCGCACTTCCACCTCCGGGTTGAGGGCTTGCAGCGTTTCCTGGGCCGAGAGGGCCTTAGGGCGGTTTAGGTCGAAAGTGGTGTGCAGGATTTGCCGCTGCAAGTTCGACAGTTCCACCGCGTCGCTGTCCACAACGCCCAAAGTGCCTACTCCTGCAGCAGCCAGATACAACGCGCAGGGCGAACCCAGGCCACCTGCGCCCACGATTAACACCCGGGCTTCGTTTATTTTCCTCTGCCCCTTGCCGCCCACTTCAGGCAGAATCAATTGCCGACTGTAACGCTCCAGCCACTCTTCCGAATAGTCCAGCAAAGACATGGTCAATATGCTCCTAACTTGTTAATGTTACCTCAGGACTCAGTCCGCATCACTTCTTCGGAGGGGCCTGATTCCCCAGAAGGATGGGGTCGAGGCAGCAGGCCGGCCCGTTCGACGATGGTGGGCACCTGCTGCTCCCATTCGATGGCCATAAGGTGTACTCCCGCAATGCCCTCCATTTCCCTCAGTTCCGCAATTTGCTCCACACAGATTTGGATGCCTTCCTCGGCTGGTTCCTTGGCCGCTTCCATCCGCTTGATAATCTCGTCCGGTACGGTGATGCCGGCCACTTTGTCCCGCATATAACGGGCCATGCCTGCCGACTTGAGAGGGGTCAGGCCGGCCAGGATGTACACTTGCTCATGCAGACCCCGCTCGCACACCCGGTCCAGCCATTCCTTGAACCGGGCCAGGTCATAGATGCACTGGGTCTGGATAAAATCGGCGCCGGCTTTGACCTTTTTGGCCAAGCGCACCACCCGGTAGGGTAGGGGGTCGGCGAAGGGATTGGCGGCCGCGCCGATGAACATGCGGGGGGCGACGATGGGGTCCCGCTTGCGGTTGCGAATTTCCTCCCCGCAGAGGAACTTCCCCTCGTCGCGCATTTGCCTGACCAGTTGTACCAACTGGATGGAATCCAGGTCAAAGACATTTTTGGCCGTGGGATGATTGCCGAAGGTCTGATGGTCTCCCGTCAGGCACAGGATGTTGTGAATGCCCAGGGCGTAGGCCCCCAAAATGTCGCTTTGCAGGGCCAAACGGTTGCGGTCCCGGCAGACCATCTGCATCACCGGCTCCACCCCTTGTTCCAGGGCCAGTTTGGCCGCGGCGATGCTGGACATGCGGGCGATGGCGGTCTGGTTGTCGGTGATGTTCACCGCATCCACGTAGCCGGCCAGGATTTGCGCCTTTTCGACTACTACCTGGACGTCCGCACTTTTGGGCGGGCCCAACTCCGCCGTGACCGCGAACTCCCCGCTGGCCAATACCTTCTCCAGATGGCTTCCGGCCTTCATATGCTCACTTCCTCCCGCACCACTTTCCCCGGCCCACCGTCGTGACCGCGGGACCAGTCTTTGGGGGGCAGAATTTCCTCCAGTTCCTCCAACCGCCCTAACTGCTCCATCCGTTCGTAAATCAACTGCCAGGCGCATTCCGTCTCCGGGTCCACCTCGCATTTGCCCTCCTGCGAGCCCCCGCAGGGCCCGTTGAGGAGCGACTTGGCACAGCGAGCCAGGGGACAGATGCCGCCCGTCCTATCCAGAATGCAGTCCCCGCAGCCCAGGCAGCGTTCTGCCCACATCCCTTCCGCAACGGCGGCCCCCATGAAACGGGTGTTCAGGGCCGGAACGATGCGCTTGTCGCCGAACATTTCGGCGAAGAAATTGACCCCGACCCCGCAGGCCAGGGAGAGTACCAGGTCGCACTCTTCCACCTGTTCCCGAATTTCCGCGAAAAACTCCCGGTCGCACTGGCGCTGGATGGTGGCTTCCTCCACCTCCAAAGGACGACCCTGCGCCTGCGCTGACATTCTCAGCAGCGAGGCCAGAATGCTGACCTCCTTCTCTCCGCCCGCCAGGCACACGGTCACACAGCCGCCACAGCCCACCAGGAGCACTTTGCTACACCCGTTGAGGGCGGTTTCGATTTCGGCTAAAGGTTTCCTCTCGGCCACAATCATCCTGACTCTCCCGTTTCCCCCCTGGCTTCCGACTTTCTCCGGACCGGATTGGGCCCCAACTCCTTGATTTTCGCCATCATCTCATCGGCCAAGGCGGCGAAGCGGGGCCCCTCCGCCGTGGACAGGAAAAACATCTCCAGTCGTTCCCCTCCCACGCCCACCTCGTCCAGCAACTTCTTCACATATTGCACCCGTTTCCGGGCCCGCAGGTTCCCCTGCTGAAAGTGACAGGTGCCCTCCAAGCAGCCGGCCACGAAGACCCCATCGGCTCCGTTCTCAAAGGCCCTCAGGAGCCACAACTCGTCCACCCGACCGGTACATAACACCCGCACGATGCGCACCTGGGGAGCGTATTGCAGGCGCATCGAACCGGCCAAATCGGCGGCGGCATAAGCACAGTACTGACAACAGAAGGCGATGATTTTGGGCTCAAAGTCAGCCATACAAGTCCTCGCACATGGCCAGAATTTGCTCGTCTCGGTAATGGCCTATCTGAATGGCCCGGGCGGGGCAGGCGCTGGCGCAAATCCCACAGCCCTGGCACACAGCCGGGTCAATCCAGGCCACTTCCTCCCGCAGCCGCGGCACCTCGAAGGGACAGAGCCGCACACAGGTCAAACAGGCAGCGCACTTCTCCTCCTCCACCGTAGCCACGATGCTGCTGACCGGCAGGTACTCGCGGGCTAAAATCGTCGCAGCGCGGGCAGCGGCTCCGCGGGCCTGGGCGATGGTCTCGTGGAGGAACTTGGGGGCATGAGCCAGCCCGCACAGGTACATACCCTCGTTGGCGAAGTCCAAAGGCCGCAACTTCAGATGGGCCTCCAGGAAGAACCCGTCGGAATCCACCGGGATTTTGAACCGTTCCGCCAGAGCCAGACCCGCCGGATGGGGCCGAATGGCGCTGCTCAGCACCAGATAGTCCGGCTGCATTCGGACCGGAGTCCCCAAAACGGAATCGTACACCTCCACCTCCAATTTCCCGTTCCGCTGGCGGACGGTCGGCTTGGTTTGAGGGTCGTAGCGGATGAAAAGCACACCTGCCTCCCGGGCCCGCCGATAGTCCTCCTCTTGAAAGCCATAGGTCCGCAGGTCCCGATACAGGACGTACACATTGGTCTCCGGATGCAGGCGTTTCAGGGCCAGCGCGTTCTTGACCGCTTCGGAGCAGCAGATGCGACTGCAGTAGGGATGTTCCTCGTCTCGGGAACCGACGCACTGAATCATGACCACTTCCCGCGATTGCGTGAACTCCTGCCTGCCCTGAGAGAGCCGCTTCTCCAACTCCAACTGGGTCAGGACGCGTTCATCCTGACCGTAGAGGTACTCCTTGGGCCGGTACTCGACGCCGCCGGTGGCCAGGATGAGGATGCCGTGTTCCAACTCCACCTCTTGCCCTTTGCTTTGTATCCGGGTGCGGAAATGTCCCAGGTGCCCGGAGAAATCCTTCACCTGGGCCTCGGTGTACACGGTCAGGCGGGGTTCGTCCTCTACCTGCTGGCGTAGCCAGTGGAGGTGTTGCTGGGGGTCCTCACCCTCCAGGGTTTCCCGAAGGTCCCGCAGGCGTCCGCCCAACTCCGCCTCCCTCTCCACCAAATAGGTCTCGAACCCCTGGCGGGCGAGGGAGAGTGCGGCCGTCATCCCGGCCACGCCGCCGCCAAGAACCAATCCCCGCGGTTGCACGGGCAGCAACCGTTCCGGCAGGGGCTCCAAACGCCGCGCGCGGGCCACGGCCATACGCACCAAATCTTTGGCTTTGGCGGTGGCCTGCCGGGGCCAATCGGCATGAACCCAGGAGCACTGGTCGCGAATGTTGGCCATTTCCAGCAGGTAAGGGTTCAAACCCGCCTCCCGCAGCATGTCTTGGAACAGCGGTTCATGGGTGCGGGGAGTACAGGAGGCCACCACCACTCGGTTCAGGCCCTTTTCCTGAATGGTCTCCACGATTTGCCGTTGGGCGTCGGTGGAACAGGTGTACAGGTTGTGTTCCGCATGGGCTACGGAGTCGAGGGTGCGGGCGTATTCCACCACTTCCTCCACCTTCACTACCCGGGCAATGTTGGTGCCGCAGTGGCAGACGAAAACTCCCACGCGCGGCTCCTCTCCCTGGAGGTCCCGTTCCGGGGGATAAGTTTTCTCCCGGACCCATTGACCCCGGCCGGCGGCCAGCAACTCTGCGGCCCAAGCCGCCGCGCTGCTGGCGGTCATGACCGTTTCGGGAATGTCCATGGGCCGCTCGAAGGCTCCGCAGACGAAAATCCCCGGCCGGGAGGTCTCATTGGGCCGAAACTTGCTGGTCTGGACGAAGCCGTAGGCGTTCAGTTCCACTCCCAGCCGGCGGGCCAACTCCTGCGCCTCTGCGGTGGGAGTCAGGCCCACGGAGAGGACTACCAAATCGAACTCCTCCTCGTGCACCTTCCCATCATCCAGCACGTACTGCAGCAAAAGGTTTTGGGACTGCTGCAGTTCCTTCACCGTCGAGACCAGGCTCTTCAGGTAGCGCACTCCGTACTCCTCTTTGGCCCGCTCGTAGTAGCGCTCAAAACCCTTGCCGAAGGCCCGCAGGTCGTTGAAGAAAACCGTTGCCTGGAGGTCGGCCTGGTGCTCTTTGGCGATGATGGCCTGTTTGGTAGCGTACATGCAACAGACGGAGGAGCAGTAGGGGTTCCCGCATTGCACATCTCGGGAGCCCACACATTGAATCCAAGCAATGCGCTGCGGCGGCTGGCCGTCGGAGGGGCGGCGCACCTCCCCCTGAAAGGGCCCAGAGGGGCTGAGGAGCCGCTCGAACTCCAGGCTGGTGACCACGTTGGCACATTGGCCATACCCGTATTCTCCCCGGAGTTCTGGGCGGAACCCCTCCACTCCCAGGGCCAAGATAACGGCCCCCACGGAAAGGGTGAAAACCTCCTCCTGCTGGGTGTGGTCAATGGCCTGGGGTTGGCAGACCTGAACGCACTGCATACATTCGGCGCAAATGCCACAGTGGAGACAGCGTTGGGCCTCGGCCAGGGCCTGGGCCCGGGAAAAACCCCGCTCCACCTCCTCGAAGCCCCTTATTCGCTGGTCTGGGGGAACCTGCGGCATAGGTTCGCGGGCCTGGGGGGTTAACTTCCCCGGGGGGGCCTCCGCAGGCACAGGAGCAGGCTTAACCCGCCCGGCTTTGAGGTCCTGGCCGGAAAGGTAGCGGTCAATGGAAATGGCGGCCTCATGCCCTTGAGCCACCGCCTCCACCACGGAGGAGGGCCCTAACACCGCATCGCCACCTGCGAAGACCCCCGGCATGCCTGTAGCCAGGGTGATTTCGTCCACCTCCAGCGTGCCCCGGTCCGTGAGGCGAAGGGGTTCCTCCCCCGTGAGGAAGGAGAAATCACCCCTTTGTCCCACGGCCAGAATGACGGTGTCGGCCTCCAGCACGAACTCCGACCCTTCCAGAGGTATGGGCCGGCGGCGGCCGCTCTCATCGGGCTC
>DTZQ01000683.1 GCA_012961305.1 Armatimonadota bacterium
ACCCGCACCCCCACCCCTTGCCCCGGAGCAACCTCTCCGCTTCCTCTATCCCCGTAGCCGGATAGGGACTCATCAGGTCTGTCTCCACCAACAGCCACCGATAGGGAGCCAGAGGAGAAGCCTCCCCCTCTTCCGGCGGCCAGAAACCCCAAGCCCCCAACCCCCGCAGCAATACCACTATCCGGTCAGGAACCACGTTCAGCCTCACCCCCGCCCGCAGATGCTCCCACGCCGCCTCTGCCTCCCCCACCGCCAAAGCCTCCCAAGCCAATAGATAGTGCGCCTGCGCCCCTACCCAATCGGCCTCCCCAGTCAGCCCCTCCCACAGCAGAAGGGCTTCTTCCTTCTGCCCTAAAGCCTGTTGACACAGTCCCAGCCCCAACCGACCCAGCCGGGCCAAAAAGGGCTCCTCCTCTTCCAACGCCTGCTGGAAAAGAGAAAGGGCCTCCTCCCAACGCCATTCTAATAAGGCCCGTTGGGCTTGGGGCAGAGGAGCAAAGAGGTTGGTCCAAGGATGGGGAGCCGTCGCGGCGCCCGCTAAAGGGGTTAAGGGAAGCAACAACCAGAGGGTTAGAAAGAGAGGGAGCCACCGACAGAGGGCAGACCCTACCTTCTCCGCCTGCGCACGGGCCCTCATACCTTCTCGGCTAAGGGCCGAGCAGGCAGGCTTTACCCCCCACCCACAGTACCATGCAGGTTTCCCCATCTTTCGTCCCTTGCCGGTGGGGCAATCCAATCCCTTACTGACCCTATTATATTAAAACCTTTCCAGTTTGTCAAGAGGGTGGCAGGAAAAATTTGCCCCTCTGGGGCCTTTATGGTATAATCCGGTAGGAGATAGCCATTCGGGAGGAACTCTTTGGTGGAAGCGGAAACTGAGGGAGCCGTTCCGGTGAAGCCACGGTGGTACTGGCGGCCGGTGACCTGGGCGGTGCTCTGTGCCCTGGTGGTGGGGGTTCCTTTTCTAAACAAACCCTATCACATTGACGACACGATGGTCTTAAGGGTAGCGGAGCAAATCCTTGCTGACCCCCTGCGTCCGTTCAGCGGAGAGATTAACTGGCGCCAAGATGTAGAGCCTATTTTCGAGGCTACCACCAACCCGCCCTTTCTCAGTTATTACCTGGCGCTGTTCATCGCCCTGGGAGGTTTCTCCGAACCGCTGCTGCACACGGCCATGCTGCTGTTTTTGGTAGTGCTGGCGGTTGCGGTGGTCCGACTGAGCGAGCGGTTCGCCGCCGGTTCCCTCTGGCCGCTGTTTTTCGTCCTGTTCAGCCCGGCAGTGGTGGTTTCCTCCAACGCGATGCGGGATGTACCGGTGGCCGCCCTTTCGGCCGCGGCAGTATTGCTGTTTGTGCAGGGGTCGGATGAAAAACGTTGGCCGTTTATGCTGGCCGGCTCGCTGCTGGCCGGGGTGGCAATGCTGACCAAGTACTCGGCGGTCATCCTCTTTCCCGTGCTGGCCCTTTATCTCCTGCTCTACCGACGGTGGCGGCACTTGGTCTGGGTGCTTCCGGGACTGATTCTGTTGGGCCTGTGGTGCCTGCAAAACCTGCTGGTGCATGGGCAAACTCATTTGGCCTATCTGATGGCCGAACGGCGGGGGAAACTGCCCTGGCCGGACAAGTTCTACGCGGCCCTGGTAATTCTGGGCGCGTCCCTGTTCCTGCTGCCGGGCCTGTTGGCGGAGGCTGCTGGGCGCAGCCAGGGTGGTCTGCTGGCCGGGGGTGTAGTGACCGCTCTGTTCGTGCCCCTGGGAGTGCTGGTTCACCAGCAGGGACATCCACCGTTCCAGTACCTCCTCTGGGCCCAGATGGGCGGGGTGCTGTTCTACGGGGCCCTTTTTGGCGGACTGCGGGCGGTCGGGAAAATGATGCAGCGGCGAGCGGAGAAAAAGGACTTAGATACTTTCTTCCTCGCTGGGTGGCTGATGGCGGTCTTCCTGTTCAGTGTGATATTGGTGCCCTTTCAGGCGGTGCGCCATTTAATTCCCGCCCTGCCCCCTCTGGTGCTGCTGCTAATGCGGGAACTGGCCCCGCCGGGGGCCTCTGAGCCCCGGTGGTTGCGGGGAACCTTAGGGGCTTTGGCTCTGTTGCAGGGAGGGATGGCTTTCTTGGTAGCAGTGGCCGATTACGAATATGCTGACACCTACCGCCGTTTCGCAGCCGAAGCAACTCAGCGGCTGTTCAGACCAGGGCAGGAGGTTTGGTTCACTGGTAGTTGGGGCTGGCAGTTCTATGCCCGTCAGGCTGGCTTTAGGCAGTTAGCCGCTCACGGGCCGCGTCCACAGCCGGGCGACCTCCTGCTCGAACCCCAGCGGGTGCACAAGGGCCGCTTCCCCAAAGGCTTGCGCAGGCAATTGGTGCTTTGGGAGGAGAGGGAATATCCGGGGCGGCTGCCCCTCCGTACCATGAACGGCTTTAAGGGGGCCAGTTTCTATGCCGTCGTCAGGGAGAATGTGCCCTACCTCTTCACCCGAGATAAGGTCTTGGAGATATTTAGGGTGTACCGCGTGGCCGAGCCGAAGTCCAAACCGAGGGAACAGCCATGAATGAAAGGCCGGGAGAGCGCCAACTTTCCGTCGTCATTCCGGTCTACAATGAGGCGGACAACGTAGGGAAACTGTATGCCCAACTTCGGTCGGTGCTGAACTCGCTGGGTCGTTCCTGGGAGGTTATTTTCGTGGACGACGGGAGTACCGATGGGACTTTTGCCCAGTTGAAAGCCCTCTACCAGCGTCAATCGCCAGCGGCGGAGGGGGGACGGTTGCGCGTCCTGCGGTTTCGCCGCAACTTTGGCAAGGCGGCGGCCCTGGCGGCCGGGTTTGAAGCGGCGCAGGGGGAGGTGGTCCTCACCATGGACGGGGACCTGCAGGATGACCCCCAGGAAATTCCGAAATTTTTGCGCCAACTGGAAGAGGGCTTCGATTTGGTCTCCGGCTGGAAGAAACAGCGGCGGGACCCTTTTTCTAAGCGCTGGCCGTCGCGAGTTTTCAACTGGGCAGTTTCCCTCCTCACCGGCTTGAGCCTGCATGACCTGAACTGTGGCTTCAAGGCCTACCGGCGGGAGGTTATCCAGAGGTTACAGGCCCGGCTTTACGGCGAACTGCATCGGTACATTCCGGTGCTGGCCCACGCCCAGGGCTATCGGGTGGGAGAGATTGTGGTGGCCCATCGCCCCCGGCAGCGGGGCCGTTCAAAGTACGGCTGGGAGCGGTTCCTCCGGGGCTTCCTGGACCTGCTCACCGTCATCCTCCTAACCCGTTACGCCACCCGTCCCCTCCATTTCTTCGGCGGAACGGGCCTGTTGGTGTTTCTGGCCGGGCTGGGCATCAACCTGTACTTGACCGTCCTGTGGTTTCTGCACTATCGGCCCATCGGGACGCGCCCGCTGCTGATGCTGGGAGTGCTGCTGATGATTCTGGGGGTGCAGTTAATTTCCATCGGCCTCATCGGCGAAATGATTGTCAGCCGGGACGAACCACGGAGGAAAATTTACGTTATAGAAAAAAGATTGGAATAATGGCTGAAGGCCTGTTAGGGAGGTGCGAGCATGCCGGCCAATTTGACCCCCCAATATCTGGCGGCGGAACAGCGGTTCCGCGAGGCGGTGAGCACGGAGGAGAAAATTGAGGCCCTGCGGGAAATGCTGGCTACCATCCCCAAACACAAGGGGACGGAGAAAATGCAAGCCGACATCAAGCGCCGGCTGGCTGCGCTGCGCCGGGAGTTGCAGACAGAACGCCGGCGGGGCCGCCGCATCCATCCCTTTAAGGTGGAACGCCAGGGAGCCGGACAGGTGGTCCTGTTGGGCTTCCCCAATGTGGGGAAATCAAGCCTCATCCGAGCCCTGACCAATGCGGAGCCGGAGGTAGCCGCCTATCCCTTTACCACCCAGCGGCCCATTCCCGGCATGATGCCCTACGAAAACGTGCAAATTCAATTGGTGGATACGCCCCCGCTCACCCTTGACTACCTCGCCCCCTGGCTGCCCGATTTGGCCCGCCGGGCCGACGCCGCCCTGCTAATGGTGGACCTGTCCAGCGACGACGTATTGGAGCAGGTGGAAACGATTCGCGAACGATTGGCCAAACAGCGCATCGAATTGGTCAAAACCGTGCCCGTGCAGACGGAACCTTTAACCAAATACCTGCCCGCGCTGATGGTGGGCAACAAGCAGGACCGGGAAGGGGCGGCGGAACGGTTTGCCATTCTGCAGGAACTTTACGCGGAGCAATTTCCCCTGCTGGCTATCTCGGTCCAAACTGGGGCTGGTTTGGAGGAACTGCGGCGGGGCCTCTGGGAACGGTTGGGGGTGGTACGAGTGTACACTAAAGAGCCAGGCCAAAAGCCAGATTTGGCTGAACCTTACGTCCTCAAGCGGGGAAGTACGGTTCTCGACCTGGCCGCTGCCGTCCATCGGGATTTTGTGGAAGGCCTGCGTTTCGCCCGCATCTGGGGCGAGGGCATGTACGACGGGCAACCTGTAAAGCGCAGCCACGTGCTGCGAGACGGAGATATAATTGAGTTGCATTTGTGACCGACTGCGGTGGGAAGAGCGGTATTAAAGTTAACATTGTCAAGGTAGTTACCCATTTGGAGACATAACAAGGAGGTGTGAGCAACATGACCAAGCGAACCAGAACCACGCAACTTGTGGGGCTTGCTTCCGTGTGCCTGCTGGCAGCCCTTGCTCTATCAGTTCGCCAGGCGAGGGCCCCGGCCCAGCCCAATGTTGCCTTAGCCCGGACCATCCTGTCCGCGACTGGGGTGAAGGGCGGACTGGTCGTACATGTAGGGTGCGGCGAAGGGAAACTTACAGCCGCCCTGCGGGCCAACGATAGGTACCTCGTGCACGGGCTCGACAGGAACTGGCAAAATGTCCGCCAAGCCCGCGCATATATCCGTTCGCGGGGCGTATATGGGCCCGTTTCGGTGGACTACTGGAGCGGAGGCCGACTTCCGTATGCCGACAACTTGGTCAACTTGCTCGTGCTCGAGGATGCTCAGGCAGTTCCCCCGGAAGAGGTCCTCCGGGTGCTAACCCCCAATGGTGTTGCGTACTTTCGGGAAGGCAGCGGTTGGAGGAAACAGGTCAAACCCTGGCCGCGTGACCTTGATGAATGGACCCACCATCTGCACGGGGCCGATGGCAACCCGGTGGCCAATGACCTGGTCGTGGGGCCCCCACAGGGCTACCAGTGGCTCGCCGGCCCCCTGTGGTCGCGCTCCCACGATACGGATTCGAGCGTCAGCGCCGTGGTCACGGCCCAGGGCCGCCTCTTCTACATTGTGGACGAGGCCCCCATCAGCCTGCCGGGCGACCACGCCTTGCCGGACAAGTGGTCTCTGGTGGCCCGAGACGCGTTCAACGGCGTCCTGCTCTGGAAGGTGCCCATTGAGCATTGGGGCTGGCGGGAGTGGAAAAATACCTGGTTCACAGACCGCCCGGATAACTTGCCCGTCAACCTGCCCCGAAGGTTGGTAGCGGTGGGAGACAGGGTTTACGTGACCTTGGGATACCACGCGCCGGTGAGCGAACTCGACGCGGCTACGGGCAAGGTGCTGCGCACCTATGAGGGAACGGAGGACACTCGCGAAATCCTCTGGTGCCGGCATGTACTTATCCTTTCCGTTCTCCGCGGCGATAGGCTCAAGGTGATGGCAGTGGACGCCGAGCAAGGAAAGGTGCTCTGGGAGACGCCCCCGACTTTTGTTGGGTCGGCGCGCGAGTACTTCCCCCTGTGGCGCCGCAGTCCGAAGGTCAAGGTTGACCCAGCGCTGAACCCAGCGACCGAGGGCGAGGTGGTGGTGCTTATTGACGGGCGGGACCTGGTGGGTTTGGACTTTGCCTCCGGGAAAGAACGTTGGCGCACAAGGGTAGAGGCCAAGGAAGTGGCGACATCGGTGGGGACTTTGATTGTATGTGACGGAGTTGTACTGCACGCCGACCGTGACGAACTGATAGCCCTTTCGGCCCAGACGGGCGAGAGGATGTGGTCTCAGCCCAAACGTGACATCGGCTGGTTGTGGTTTCAATGGAAGGACGTTTTCGTCATTGACGGACTGGTGTGGACTTGGAACGCGCAGTTGGAGAGTGCCATCGTTGAGCGTGGGGGGAGGAAGTACCGGCAGAGATGGCCCATCTCCCTGAACGCCTACGACCTGCACACGGGCGAGTTGAAGCGCCGTGTGCCCCTCGATAACATCTTCAAAACCTATCACCACCACCGCTGTTATCGCAACAAAGCGACGCCGCGCTATCTCATCGCCAGCCGCCGGGGGGCGGAGTTCGTGAGCCTCGAGGGCCAAAAGCACGTCATAGACAACTGGGTACGGGCCACCTGCCATTTGGGCATGATGCCAGCCAATGGGCTGCTTTACGCACCGCCCCATCCCTGCGTTTGCTACATCAACGAAAAACTGAGCGGATTCAATGCCTTGGCCCCCACCACCAGCCCGGAAGTCGCCGCCGAGCAGTCAACCTCACTTGAGAACCGGCTGGAAAAAGGGCCGGCTTATGGGGCGGCGATGCTCGGTCAGCCGTCTCCGGCAGCCGAAGAGGATTGGCCTACCTGGCGCCACGACGGGCTTCGCAGCGGAGCGACCACTGCGGCCGTCCCCTCGAAACTCAAACTGCGCTGGAATGTCCGAGTGGGGAGCCGGGTCTCACCGCCCAGCGTGGCTGCGGGTAAGGTCTTCGTCTCCGCCATAGACGAGCACCACCTGATAGCATTGAACGTCGCCGAGGGAAAGAAGGTGTGGGAGTTCGCAGCCGGCGCGCGGGTCGATACGCCGCCGACGTACTATCGGGGATTGGTGCTGTTCGGTTCCGCCGACGGTTGGGTTTACTGCCTCCGGGCCGAGGACGGGGCACTGGTGTGGCGCTTCCAGGCGGCTCCTGCCCAGCGGCTCATCGGCGCGTTTGGCCAATTGGAATCGGCCTGGCCGGTGCAGGGTAGTGTCTTGGTGCAGAAAGGAGTCGTTTACGTTGCCGCCGGCCGTTCCTCGCATCTGGACGGAGGCATTTGGCTGTATGCCCTTGACCCTCTGACCGGAAAGGTACTCCACCAGGCGCATCTGGAGGGCCCGCGCCTGGATTCGGAAAATATCCCCGACAACGTGAACCCAGAGCAAGGCGCGCGCACCGACCTCCTGCAGGGCGACGGCCAGTTCGTGTACCTGCGCCACCTGACCTTTGACGCCAAGTTGCAACTTCAGGAGAAAGCGGGCCGGGCCGAGCGTCTGCAAGCCACGTACTCCTTCCTGGACGACACGTACTTCAAGCGCGCCCCGTGGAACCTTGGGCGAGGGATGTGGGGCAACGTGATGGTTCACGACGAGCGCACGGTGTACTTCGTGCGGATGTTCGACACCCTGAGATGCCTCGACCCTGCTAACTACTTCACCCCCGGCAAAAAAGGGTATCTGCTGGGGGCCCAGCCTAAGATTCGCTCCACTCAGGTGAAGGTCGCCAATTCCCCCAGCCTGGACCCCAAGGGCACGCCCTTGAGCGTGGAAGCCTGGGTCAAAGCGGAAGGCCCGGACGGCGTCGTGCTCGCTCGCGGTGGCCTCAATCATGGCTACGCCCTGGTGTTGAAAAAGGGCCAGCCGCGGTTCGTTTTGCGCATCAAAGACAAGGTGTGTGGCATCACGGCCGACCGGGAGGTGGTGGGACAATGGGTTCACCTCGCAGGGGTGCTGACGGACGACCAGCAGATGCAAATCTACGTTGACGGCCAACTGGCTGCTTCCGCGCCGGCGCTGGGGTTCCTGGCGGCGACCCCCGGTCAAGCCATGGAGATTGGAGCCGATGCGGGAACTGGGGTGGGAGAATATGAATCGCCGTTTGGGTTCACCGGCCTCATTGACGAGGTGCGCATTTACCACCGGGCCCTGCGCCCGGAGGAAATCCGGCAGCATTTTGCCCAGCCCGGCGGAGTGCCGAGCGAGAAGGAGGAAAAGTTAGTGCTCTACTTCTCCTTTGACGACGGAAGGGCCCGGGACCTGTCGGGCAAGGGCAACCAGGGAAAAATAGAGGGAGCCAAACCGGTTCCGGGGAGGTCAGGGCAGGCCCTGCGTTTCACGGCTGGGGGAGGGAACACCTGGGCGGTGCGGGTTCCAATCCGCGTGCGCGCGCTGGTGGTCGCCGGGGAGCAGGTCTTCGCGGCTGGCCCGCCCGATGTCCTCGAGGCGAAAGACCCCTTGGGAGCCTTTGAAGGACGCAAAGGGGGACTGCTGTGGACGTTTGCCGCCGAGTCGGGCGAGAAAATCGGCGAATATCGGCTCGATTCGCCCCCGGTTTTCAACGGCCTGGCTGCGGCCCGCGGCCGGCTCTATCTCTCCACCGTAGATGGGCAGGTGCTCTGCTTCGGCGGGGCCGGGGTGAGTTAGCGAGTTGGGTATTGCGGAAAGGAGAAATGGAAAAAGCCCGGTGTTATCCGGGCTGAAGAATTTGAGAAACCTTCGTGTTCGTTAACCCGTGGGAAGAAGGGCTTCCTCCAACAAGTCCTCTCCGGCCTCTCCGCCCGGTCCCTCCTCCAGAGGTCGTACCTCGTAGGGGCGCGGATTAGTTGCCCAGTACTGACGGGGAGGACCGAAGTCCTTAATGAGGGCTCCCATGGCCATGTGCACTCCTATATCCTGCTCCGTGAAAGTATAATGGGGATTCACCCCACCTCCTGAACCCCGACTCCGCTGATACCCAGCAGCATAACTTTCCCAAGTGATTCTCCAGTACGGTCCTGTGTCCTCGTGACCTATGCCATCATTCACATATCCGGCAGCACCCCAGGTAACGACTCCCCAGATGTCTCCGTCTGAATGACTCTCCAGGAAACCACCAGCGAAAGCAGAGTCCAGCGTGTCGCCGACCAGATAGTATTCTTCGCCTGTTTCGGGGTCTACTTCAGGTGGTGGCTGGAGACCCGGCCCCTGAAGAATTGGTTCGACCACGCGAGCCGCATAGGCTTGGCCCCAAAATGCCTCCACCGCGAGAAATAGGAGCGCAACAGCCAAGGCAGTTACAATCCGTCGTCTGGTAGGCATCGTTGCACCTCCTTTGGTTTTGCTCAACCTAAATTACAAACCAAACTTTTGTCAAGACATCGCTGTACCTTGGTTTCGCTCCGGTTGAATTCATTTGCTCAAATCAAGGGCTGGACTCTGGCGAAAATGGATAACTTGA
>DTZQ01000684.1 GCA_012961305.1 Armatimonadota bacterium
ATATTTTTCTTGCATCTTAGTTTTTATGTCAGTCAGTTCATATAGCGTCCACAACCTTCTTAAGTTTGCTTTCAACCTTCTCTGCAATGGGTATCAGTTCTGGATTGCCAACTTTTCCAAGCTGCACGGTTGGCAGGATGGCACTGACATAGGTTTTTCCTTTATGAGTGTAGACTGTTATATTACAGGGAAGCAAAACCCCGATATCTCGTTCAGTAGTTAATGCTCGGTATGCTAACTGTGGATTACAGGCTCCTAAGATTATATAGTCCTCAAAGTCCACATTGAATTTTGTTTTAAGTGTCTGCTTCACATCTATTTCTGTAAGAACGCCGAACCCCTCTTTTTTCAGTTCTTCTTGACTTTCACAACTGTATCTGCAAATTTGGGGGCAACAGATTTTTTGTATGTGTATATTATATTCACCTCTTTTCTATTTATAATAAGTCTCTTTTTTCTCTTGGAATTCTTCTTTACTTATCTCTCCTCTTGCGTATTTTTTCTTCAGGATTTCAAGCGCAGTTTCCTGTTCTTTACCTCCACTTCTTTCCCAGAGGTATTTGATAAGCAGTACCAGTCCGATGATTATCAGTATCCAGAATATAAAACCAAAAAACATCATTCCAAATAGCATTTTAACTCTCCACAAATAACAGTTGAACTAAGTAATATAAAAAGATGATGATACATAGAAGTCAATGGAGTGTCTTTTACTATCCAATACATAATCCTCCAACTATACAATATTCATTAGTTCAGACTCTTTAAAGAAGGAAAATGTTCAAGAGGGCAAGATTTTTTTTGAAGCAGTAAAATTTTCAGATATGTTTTGATAAACTCTATATTTTATTATGCTGCATGTTGTTATATGAAGGCTGTTGTTATAGGTTCAGGTCTTGGAGGTCTGCTTGCTGGAGCAGAACTCTCAAAAGAAGGGTATGAGGTAGAGATATTTGAACGTCTTCCTTTCATAGGTGGAAGGTTTACCAATCTTGAGTATAAAGGTTTTAAGCTCTCCACAGGAGCGCTTCACATGATACCCCATGGCTCAAGAGGACCTCTTGCACACATGCTAAGCAATGTAGGTGCAAGAGTAACGATTGTGGATTCAAAGCCCATGGCTATGGTAAACATGAGAGATAAAAATATTTCCTTTGAGGATTTTCGAAAACTTCTCTCGCTATCACATCGCATGAAGTTTGCGTTTCTTACCTTTGCATCAAGAATATTCAAACCAAATATATCATTCAAAGAATGGGTAGTAAGATATTTTGATGATGATCTGATTCTGAGATTTGCTGATTCCTTTTGTGGTTGGGCATTGAGTTTAAGATCAGAGGATATTCAGGCAAAAGAGATGCTTGAGATAATACATAACATTATACGCTATGGAGGTCCTGGAATTCCCATAGGTGGGTGTGGTGCTGTAACCAAAGCTCTTGTCCAGGTTATAAACTCAAATGGAGGAAAGCTCTACACAAGATCACAGGTGGATAAAATAATCATCAATAAAGGCTGTGCAGGCCGGCGGCGGAAAGGTAGTAGGAGTAGGGTTGCTGGTGGACCGCAGCGGCGGGCAGGTGAACTTGGGGGTCAAAACAGAGGCCTTGACCACCCTGCACATTCCCACCTATCCGCCAGATGAGTGTCCCCTGTGCCGGCAGGGAACGCCTCTGGTCAAACCCGGCAGCCGTCCTCAAAGGTAAACCGGAGGCAAACTAATAGGGAGAAGACTATGCCCGTACCACTTTCGCTGAAATGTCCCCAATGCGGGACCATGAACCCCGCAGACCGGCAGTTCTGCCAGGTGTGTGAAAGTCCCCTGGACGTCGCCCCGGAAATCCTGCCGGAGAAGCGGGTTACCATTGACGAACGCTTAGTAATCCGGGTGGGTCTGGTGGTAGCGGTGTTGGTGCTCATCTTCGTGCTGGTCAAAGTGGGCGGGCTGCTCAAACGCAACCTGTCCACCATCCAGCAGGTGTACCACAGCGACCTCGTAGAGGATGCTTTAGGGGAACGGTGACCGATGCGACCCTGGACCGACGTGCGGGCGGTGCTGTTCGATTTCGACGGCACTTTGGTGGACACGCGAATTGACTTTGCCCGAATGCGGCAGGAAGTGAGGGCCTTGCTGCCCCAGTTCGGAGTGCAGTTAGACCCCCGTCCGCGGTACATTTTGGAGTTAATTGAGGCCGCCGAGGCCCTGCTGCGCCAGCAGGACAGACAGTGGGCGCGCGCTTTCCGCCAGGCAGCGGAGGAGATTGTGCTGACCCTCGAACTGGAGGGAGCCCAACGCGCCCAGGTAATCCCCGGCATTCCAGACCTGCTGCGACGGCTGCGGGCAGCGGGCATTCAAATTGCCGTCCTCACCCGCAATTGCCGGGTGGCAGTGGAACTTGCTCTCACCCGTTGTCCCCTGCTCTACGATGTGCTCCTCACTCGGGACGACGTATCCCTCATTAAGCCCCACCCTGCCCACGCCCAACACGCCTTAACCTCCTTAGGTGTGCCCCAGGCTCAATCCGTCCTGGTGGGCGACCACGTTGGAGATATGGAATGCGCCCAGAAATTGGGCCTGCGGGGTGTAGGAGTCCTGACCGGCTCCAGCAGTCACGAGGAGTTAATGGCTGCGGGGGCAGAGGTGGTACTTCCCTCGGCGGCCGAGTTGGCTTCCTTGTTGGGATTGGAAAATGCTGACCTTAAAGGTTCTCTGGCTAAGTGGATGTCTGGTGGCGACTTCGCCGGTCGCCCCGGAATTGCTGACCAATCCGGGCTTTGAGCAGGTGGGCGAAAAGGGCTTGCCCTTGGGCTGGCAGCGGTACGGGGGTATCGTACCCGAAAGCCGGGTGGAACTTGTCCCGGAGGCCCACAGCGGTAAGTGGGCCCTTCGACTCCTGGACACCGGCCCGAAGGAGCGCAATTACCGCTGGGCCACAGGGGTGTACCAGGACCTCCCAGCCACTCCAGGTAGGTATTATCGCGCTTCCGTGTGGGTCAAAGCCCGGGCCCGCAATCACCCGCAGGCGGTCATTTTGCAACTGACCTTCCTGCCCCAGTCCCTGTCCCGCGCCGCGTTTTTGACTCCGCCCTTGGGCGGGAACTGGCAGCGGTTTGCCCTGGTAGCCCAAGCCCCAGAGGGCGCGGAGCAGGTGCGGCTCTACCTCTACACCATGCACTACTGGACGAGCGACACCTTGCTGGACGAGGCCTCCCTCAGGGAAGTGGACCTTGCCACCTTAGGCCCGCAAGCCCTGCCCCTGTTTTGGGGCAGCGAGGGCATTGGACGGCTTCGCCCTCGCTCAGGGGAGGTTCCCCTGGTGAAGAAGGGTCAGCCCAGGGCGGTGATTGTCCATCCTTCCGGCCCAGAATACGCGGCCTCAGCCCGCCAACTCCAGACCTTTGTGCGGGAGCGCACCGGCGCGGAACTGCCCTTGGTCAACGCAGCCGCCCTCAACCGCCGGAACTGGCGAAACTTCGTGCAAGACCCTGCGGGCCTGGGACCCACCACCTCCCTGGTGGTGTTGGGCAACCTGCTGAACAACGTGCTCTTGGAGCGTCTCTACTGGAACAAATACGCCTTGGCCGACCGCGCCTTCCCCGGCCCCGGCGGGTACACCCTGCGCACGGTGAGCGAACCCTACGGCTTTGCGGCCGGGCAGAACGTCCTGGTGGTAGGCGCCAGCGACCTCGCCGGCCTGCGCCGGGGCGTAGCCGCCCTGACCGACCTTTTGGCCTCCACCAACCCATTAGCCGACCTGACCGTACCCTACACCCTCCGCGTGGAACCCCATCCGCCCCTGCCACCCAATTTGCCGGAGACGCCGCCCACTGACTTCACCGCATTCATTAAATACGGCCAGCAGTATTTGCGCACTGGTGAGGGGAAATATGCCGAACTGGCCCGCAAGGCCCTGCTCCAATGCGCAGCCCGCTATCGCGAGAACCCTGATTATTCCGTAACCTGGCCGGAGGAGACCTCTTCAGTCCACATCGGGCTGGTGTGGGATGCCATAGAACCCAGTCCCGTTTTCTCAGCGGAGGACCGCCTGACCTGCGTCAACGCCCTGCTGACTTTGCTCTACGAACTGCCCCGCCACACCTCCTCCTGGGGCCGCCTGCGCGACAACAATACCATCATCTGGAACCACACCACCTTTCCCCTCCTGGGCATTTACACCCTGGCCCGTTATTTCCGCCGGTTCTACGGCAACCTGGACGGGCGGTTGGACGACTACTTGGCCGAAGTCCACGGGGCCTTTCGGGGCCAAATGCGCTGCTGGAAGCCCCAATGCGACGCCGACGGCTACTTGACCCTGACCATCAATCACACCCTCACCTACGCGTTGGCGGAGGGCGATTATACTTTTGGCGAAAACGGTAACCTGCAGAGGTTCGCCGATTATTTGACCGCCCTGTGTGACAACCGGGGCCTGCACCCCGGCCTGGGCGATAGCGGTTATGCCCGCTCGCCCGGCTACGAACTGCGGGGCTTGCCTTTGGCCTTCTGGTGGACCCGGGATGGCCGCTACCTGTGGCGCTTGCAACAGTGCAATCCCAACTGGGTGAATCCCTATTGGGGGGACATAGAACCGCGTCCCTGGAGGGAACTGGTGGGAGTGAAAGTAACACCCCTGCCTCCACTGGTGTACGATTTCACCCGCACTCGCTCCTACTATGGTGAGCCGGTCACCCCGCCCAACATCCCCTTCGCCCAGAGTTTCGACAAAATCACTTTCCGTGAGAACCTCGAACCTGAGGGGCAGTTCCTCCTGCTGGATGGCTACGCCTCCGGCAAACACCTGCACTACGACGGCAACGCCATCATCAAGTGCGCTATGCTGGGGGAGGATTTCCTGATTGACGCTGACTACCTCGTCCGCAACACCACCGAGCACAGCATGGTCAGCATCATCCGCAACGGTCGAGCGAAACAGTTGGAACCCGTGTGCACAGCCCTGCTGCACCACGCGGATTTGCCCACTTTCGGCTTCACCCAGACGCAAGTGCACGACTGGAACGGGGCCGACTGGATGCGGAGCATCCTGTGGTGGAAAGGTGAGGGTTTCGTCGTTTTCGACACCGTGACTGCCCGAATGGAGGGCGATTTCACCGCGGAGTGCGTGTGGAAGACCTTGAACCGGGGAACCCAAACCCTCTCCCCGCAGGAGTTTCGCACGCTCATCGTGGCGGGGGATGGCATCGGCAATCGGGACTTGCGGGTAGTAGCCCACGAAGGAGCCAGCGGTGGCAAGGCGGTCAAGTTCACCCAGAGCACGGCCCGGCTGGATTTTGGACTGGAACTGCCCGCTGGCCAGTACACCCTGACCCTCTACGCCCTGGGGTTGGATTCCGGTACGGATTCCTTTTGGCTGAGCATTGACGGGGGCAAGGAGCGCACGGCCTATCACATTCCCGTTGGACACTTTGGCCCCAGCAGCGGTTCCTGGACGAAAGAGACTCCCACCCCCGGCTTCACGCTGGAGCGGGGCGGATTTCACCGCCTCACCCTGACCCTGCGGGAAAATCCGGGGGTCTTGCTGGACCGCTTGGTACTGACCACCGCAGAGGGGCAAGAGGTAGCGGCGTTCGAGGCTGAGGAGGCACCAGAACTGCCTGCCGAAATGCAGCGGGCCGCCCCGAAGAAGTCCTTTGTCATTGCCTTCGACGGCAGTGCAAGGGCCAAGATGACTACCCGCTTTTCCAACGTGGGTTTGCCGGTGCGCAAACTCCACCAGCGCCAGCGCCGTCACCTCCGACCTGGCGAGGCCCTCACTTTTGTCAACCTGCTCTACGCCGAAACGGAGGCTGCACCCCGCGGTTACACCCTCCGTCGCCTGGGCCCGAGGGAGGTCCTGCTCCTGGCCTCAGACGGCACTCCGCTGGCCTACGTGGGCACAGGCCAGACGGAGGCCACGCGGACGGTGCTGCCGGTGGAGGCACCGCTGTTCTGGATAGGGCGGGACCGGTTTGCGGTGGCCGAGGGCACGCGGGTGGGCGACTTTTGGCAGCAAGCCCAACCCACCGACCACGAGGCGAGAGTGGAAGGCGACCTTCTCCCCCGCGCCCTGGCTCGGCTCTCCCAACTTCCCACCTATGCTCCCCCACCCTCCCCGGCCCGTCCGGGGCTTTCCGCTCCTCCCTTGGAAGCCCAGTGGTCTTTCCTCGACCCGGAGGGTCAGCCGGTAGCAGCCCTGAGCGCGGCCGATTTGGACGACGATGGGCGGCCGGAAATTCTGGTCGCGCAGGGGCCGATGGTGCGCTGTTTGGGGGCCGATGGACAGGTGCGGTGGACAGTAGCAGCCGAAGGCTCGGTGAGGGCGATGGCGACGGGCGATTTGGACGGCGACGGCCGGCCGGAAGTGCTCTTCGGCGATGAGGAGGAGTACGTAACCCTCCTCTCCGCTGCCGGAAGGGTGCGAACGCGCTACCAGGTGGAGGCCCCGCTACGGGTGGGCACTTCCAGCATTCGCCAGCCCCGGGTGCGCACGATTCTGGTCGGTGACGCCGACCACGATGGCCAGACCGATGTGTTCGTGGGGGTGGCCAACGGGAACCTCATTCGCTACACGCCCGCCTGGGAACAGGTGTGGCGCTTCGACCGCATTGAGCACGGAACTCGCGAGGGGCAACTGGTGGACTTGGACGGCGATGGGCAGTTGGAAATCGTGGTGGGCAACAAGTATGGTTCGGTGGAGATTTTCGAGGCTGGGGGACGGCAGGTGGACAACATCTACTCCGAGTTAGGAGATGTGGAGTTTGACCTGGGAGACGTGGACGGAGACGGGAAAATGGAAATCGTCAACGGTTCCTCCACCGGCGCGCTGCGGGTAGAGGAGTTCCGGGGCGACAAGGAGTGGACTTTCGACAACTACGGCTACGCAGCGCGGGATGTGCGCTGCGCGGATGTGAACGGCGATGGGCAGCCAGAGGTCCTGGTGGCCTCGGAAACGGGCTATCTGTACTTCTTAGACGGGCAGGGACAGGTGCGAGCTCAGGTTGATTTGGGCGAGGCCCTGCGGGTGCTCGCGGTGGCGGACGTGGACGGAGACGGAGCGGTGGAGGTAGTGACTGGGGGCGACGATGGCGCGGTAACCGTCTTGGACGGACAGGGGCGAGTTGAACGGCGGCAGGCCTTAGACGCCTACGTGGTGGGCCTGTGGGTAGTTCCGGGGGGCGGAGAAGGGCCCCTAATTTTAGCGGCCACCGAAAAGGGGGCCTTGTGGGCCTATCGGGCAAGGTGAATGGGTCTTTAATCCTCCCATGGGCCACTTGACGAATGGGCAAGAAAGTGCTATACTAATTTATGTCATGCGGCGGTTTGCTTCCTTCAGCCTCGGCTTTAGGCGGTGGGGATGGCAGTGCTTAGCGCTGCTAACGGGTTTGGTCTGCCTTTCTGCTCCCGCCCCAGCCGCCTGGAAGGAACCTCTCTACGTCCAACCGGGGGACGTTTTGGACATCCTCATTCCCCGTTATGAGCAGTATTCGCACGAGTATTCCGTGGACGCGGACGGAGCCATTGCCCTGGATGTACTGGGCGCGGTGAAGGTCGAAGGGCTGACGCCCAAACAAGTTGCTGCTCTGCTGGAGGAACGGCTGCGGGAATACCTCCGAGAGCCGTCGGGCATTGTGGTACACATTCGCCCCCGGACGAAAACCATTCGGGTGCTGGGCCACGTGGCGCGGCCCGGGCTCTATCAGGTATCCCAGGCCGCCGGAGTGCAGGAAGTGCTGGCTGAGGCCGGTGGGGTTTTGACGGGAGCCATCCTCACCGAAATCACCCTGCGCCGGCGGGTGGGCCTGTGGGTGGAGGAAATTCCGGTGAACTTGAAGGCGTTCTTGGAGCAACGGCAGCCGTTGCCGGAACTGCGGGACGGCGATGAGGTGTTCGTGCCCAAAGCCCCTCAGCCGGGCGTCCTCCAGCCGCCGCCCGGCGAGGGCTTGCCCGGCCTGGCCGGGGGAGAGCGGGTCGGCGTGGTTTCAGTGCTGGGAGAGGTGGTTCGCCCCGGAGAGTACGAGGTGGGAGAACAGGCCACGCTCATTTCCGTCCTGGTACAGGCCGGAGGGCCCAAGCCTACGGCCGACCTGCGGCGCGTGCGCCTGGTACATGCCCAGGAGAACAACTGGGTGGAAGTTTTCGACTTACAGGGCTACTTGGAGGGGCGGGGGAGCACTCCGCCCCGGGTGCGCGAGGGGGATGTGATTTTCCTGCCCGGGCGGGAGGTGGAAACTATTGAGGTGCAGGTCTTGGGCTATGTCCGTGAGCCCGGCCACCTCCAACTGCCGGCCGATGCCTCTCTGCAGGAGGCCCTCAATCGGGCCGGAGGAGCCCTGGAGGGAGCCGATTTGACCAACATCCGCCTGCTACGCCGCCACAACGGGGGATTGCTGCGACAGACCATCAACTTGGAGCGGTTCTTAGTGGAGGGCGGAGCGGAGAACCTGCCGGCCTTAGCCGACGGAGACCTTCTGTTCGTGCCCAAGCCAACGGTGCCCGTCACGCCCACGGCCACCGTGTACGTGCTGGGCGAAGTGCGCAGCCCAGGGGCCTACGCCCTGCCCCCCCAACGTTCCCTGCTGCACCTCTTGGCCCAAGCCGGAGGGGCCACTCCCGAGGCCAATTTGGAGCGGGTCAAAATCGTCCACGAAACGCCGGAGGGACAGCAGGTAGTTTACTACAATCTGGCCGCATATTTGCAGGGCAACCGGGAGGAGGAACTGCCGGAACTACGGGACGGGGATACCATCACCGTGGAACGCAACGTAGTCACGGTATTGGGTGCGGTGGCAGTCCCGGGACAGCATGCAGTGCCGACTGGTTCCACCTTGGTTGACGTGCTGGTGCGGGCCGGGGGGCCGACGCCCACCGCCGATTTGACCCAAATTCAACTCACCCGGGCCGGCCCAGAGGGGGAACGGACAACTACCGTCAACCTGGAGGCCTACGTCAGCGGACAGGGCGAGTTGCCCCTGCTGGGGGTGAAGGCTGGCGATGTAATTCTCGTCCCCCAGGCCCCGGCGGAGCAGCGGCAGATTTTCGTGCTGGGGGAGGTCAGCCGACCGGGAGTGTACGATTTGGGCCTGGCAGAGGCCTCGGTGTTGTACGCTCTGGCTTTAGCCGGGGGGGCTACGCCGGAGGGAGACCTCCAACGGGTGCAGATTTTCCGGTCGGGGGAGGGAGGAGGGCGAATCCAACTGGTGAATGTGGCGGCCCACCTAAATGGAACCGCTGCCGAGCCCCTGCCGGTCGTCCAGCCCGGCGATGTCATTACCGTGCTCCCCCGGCTGGTGGGAGGCCTGGTTACCGTCTTGGGGGAGGTCAATCGGCCGGGCACCTATCCGGTGAGAGAAGGAGATGACCTGTGGACCGTGGTACAGCGGGCGGGGGGGCTGCGAGCCGGTTCGGCCGGTCAGGTCCGTATTACCCGCCGCACTCCGGAGGGAGAGCACACCTTCGAGTTCGACCTGGCGGGCTATTTGGCCGGGGAGCAAACTGTACCTCTGCCGAAAGTGGAGCCGGGCGACCTCCTTTCGGTAGGGGGAAGTACCATCTACGTCTTGGGCGAAGTGATGGGCCCGGGTTTGCGCACCATCGCTGAGGGTACGCCGGTGACTGAGGTGTTAGCCCGCATGGGGGGGGTGTCGCCCCGGGGAGACGCCAGCCGGATTCAAATTGTGCGGGCAGGAGAGGATGCCCGGCCCCGGGTGATTGAGTTCAACTACCAGCGGTATCTACGTGGGCAGACGGATGTCGAACCGCCGCGCCTCTATCAGGGCGACACTTTGATTGTGCCTCCGGCTAAGGAACGGCGGAACCTCTGGCGGCAAATCTTGGAGGTGCTGGCTACCGGCGCGCTGCTGCTGCGGGCTTTGCGGTAGAAAATGCATCACCTCAGTTTTATGACTAACCTGTGGCCCTGGCTTCCGCGGCGGCGAACGGCGGGACTGGAGGCGACGGAAAGGGAGCAGGCCGCAGCCGAGTTGCATAAACTCCAACTCAGCCTGGCCCCGCTGATGGAAGAGGGTGAACTGCGCTCCCTGCTGGTCAGCAGCGCCGCCCACTTTGAAGGCCGCACTACCCTGGCCGTATCCCTGGCCCGGACGTTGGTGGAGACCGCGGCCCGGCGGGTGTTGCTGGTGGATGCCGACACTCGGCGGCCGGCGCTACATCGGGTGTTCCACTGCGGGCGGGAGCGGGGTTTCGCTGAAGTAGTGCGCCAAAAAGTGGCCCTGGCGGAGGCCATCCACCGCTTGACCCCAGAAGGATTGTTCCTGTTGCCCGCCGGCCGGCCGGGTTGGAGATGGTCAGACGTATTTGCGCTGGAGGCTTTGGAAAGGTTCGTCAGCGAGGCCACAGGTGAGTTCGATTTGGTGCTTTTCGACGCGGCTCCCCTGCTGCTTTCGGCAGAGGCCCTGCGACTGAGCCGCTGCGTGGATGGGGTGCTGTGGATAGTTTTGGCCGGCCAGACCCAGGGGGGCGTGCTGCGCCGGGCCCAGCACGCCTTGGAGCGAGCCCAGGCCAAGGTTCTGGGGGTGGTCATTAACAACTACCGCCAGGCTTTCGAGGAGTGATGAGGAACCATGAAGGAGGCTTTTGACCTGACCGAATACTGGCGGTTTGTTCGGCGGCGAAAGGCGTTTCTGCTGCTGCCGGTCCTGCTGCTGCCGCTGATGACCTTGTTAGGGGCTATGGTGATGCCCCGGATTTACCTCCTCAAGGCTCAGGTCATCGTGCGCGAGGAGCAGGAACCCCTGGAGGGCATGGCCGTCGAGGCCCGCATTACCCAGCAACTGGGCGGCATCGTGACCATCATTCGCAGTCCCTCCTCCCAGACCCAAATCGCCCGCCAACTGCTAAAGGAATGGCCGGAAAAGGGACCCCTCATCCGCCTGTTGGAGGATTTCCAGGACCACCTGCTCATCAGGGAAAAGCGGGAGGAGCGAGAAGTGGTCATCGAAATTGCCTACCTGGGCACGCCCCAGGAATATGTGGCCGCAGTGGTGAACGCCTTTGCCGATGCCATCGTGGAACAGGGAACCCAACTCATCCGCGCCGCCCTCCAGCAGTCCATCGAGTTCGTGGAAGAGCAGTTGCGCCAGTATCAGAAGAAACTTCGCCAACTGGACGAGGAGGAACAGCAACTCAAAACTCAGATGGCCGAACAGTTGGGCGAGGAGGCTCCTATTTCCTCCTTAGAAGGGCTGCGGCAGTTCGTCTCCCGTCAACTGGCCCAGGACGAGGCGGAACTGCGGCGGCTGCGGCTGGAATTGATGGCCGCCCGTTCCCAAAAAGCAGCCTTGGAAGCGCAACTGGAACGCCTGGAACCGGTCATCGAGGAGGTCACCACCGGCCGGGCCAACCTGGCCGTGGCCAACATCGAGGGCCAATTGGCGGAGACCCGGGCCGAGTTGGCCGCCCAGTTGAAGTTGTACACCGAAAAACACCCCCGCATCATCGAGTTGCAGGCCAAAATTGAGGAATTGGAAAAGCAGTTGGAAGAGACCCGGCGACAGACGGAAGAAACCGGGGAACGAAAGACCACGCCCAATCCCGCCTATGTCGAAGTGCAGGACAAAATCCGCGCGGCGGAGGGCCAAATCGCTTACCTGTCCACGCAAGAAGCCCAGGTTCGTTCCTCAGTGGAAAAGTGGCGCCGCATCGTGCCCCAATTGCCGGCCTTTGAGCAGCAGTTGAAGCGCATAACCGAGGAACGAACGGCCTATCAGGAACGCTACTCTACCCTGTTGGACCGCCACCTGGCTTTGACCATTAACCAGCAGTTCGAGGAATCTCGGGACACGGGGCGTTTTCAGGTGCATCGACCGGGCAACGTGCCGCGGCGGCCGGTCAGTCCCAATCCCAAGAAACTGGCCGTATTTTCTCTGCTGGGCGGTTTGGTCATTGGGGTCAGTTTTGCCCTGCTGGCGGAGTACTTCGACCATTCGGTGCGCACGACGGAGGACCTGCATCGTTACTTGGACGCAGAGGTGCTCGCCGTGCTCCCGCGTTTGCCCCTATGAGGAACGTACTTCAGTTCTCTCAGCACCGTGAGGCCTGGTTGCTAAGAGGCGCGGTAGCCAGTACTCTCATTTTGGGACTGGGCTACTGCCTGCTCCCCCCCACCGCAGCCTTGGGCCTCACGGTAGGTTTGGCCTGCCTGGGGCTGATGATGGTCAGCCCTTACGCTGGCCTGTTGTTCTTTCTCGCCCTGCTGTACCTGCGGCCGGCCGAGCATTTCCCCGTGTTGGCCGCGTTTCACCTGACCCGCTTAACCGCTCTGGTAGCCCTGGGAGTTTGGGGCATCCAGTATGCCCTCACCCGCCGACCGCCGCTGACCCATGCCCCCCAGAACTGGATGCTGGCCGGCCTGAGCGGGGCGGTTTTCCTTTCCACCCTGGGGGCAGAATACTGGCGCATTCCCATCTATCGCTTCCTGGAAGTGTTCCTCAAGTGCCTCGTCCTGTACTGGCTCATCATTAACCTGCTGGATACCCCTCGCCGCCTGCGGGGCTTCCTGTGGGCTTGGGTGCTGCTGACCGCCTTCAACGGGGGACTGGCCCTGCACCACTATTTTGCCGGCCTGGGATTGGTAGCCGGGGAGCGAGTGGAAGGAGTAGGCATCTTTGGCGACCCCAACGACTTGGCCCTTTCCTTCGTGGTGGTCGTGCCCTTAGTGGTAGCCCTCTGGCGGGCGGAGAAATGGCCAATCCTCCGGGGGCTGTGGGCCACGGTCCTGGGCTTGCTTTTGGCCGGCGTGCGGGTGACCTTTTCCCGCGGCGGACTGCTGGGATTGTTGGTGGCACTTTTCCTCACCCTCCGCGAGCGTATCCGACGGCCAGCGGCCCGATGGGCCTTTTACCTCTTCGGAGGACTGATTGCTGCAGCCCTCGTTCATTTAACTTTTCAGGAGCGGGGAACGCCCTTTACTCAGGTCACGCTGGAGCAAAATGTTGCCGGACGGCTGGCCGCCTGGAAGGCCGGCGCGAGGATGATGTTGGATAAACCGCTGACGGGAGTGGGCTACGGCTACTTCGCCGACCGTTTCAAAGACTACGCCCCTCCTGACACAGACGTGTACTACTTGACCGCCCACAACAGTTTCGTGTTAGTAGCAGGGGAGATGGGCCTGCCGGGATTGCTTTTCTTCGGTGGACTGTTACTCGTGTCTTTCCGCAGCCTGCGTGAAATAAAGGAGGCCCTGCGAACCCGCAGCGGACCAGCAGAGTTGAGGGAAATCGGGGAGGCCCTGCGCCCCAGCCTGTGGGGTTGGCTGACCTGTGGTATGTTCCTCTCGCAAGCCTTCGGCTACTTCCTGTACATTCTATTGGGCGTCATCGTAGCCACCCACCGCCTCTGTACAGAGCCCACGGGCAGTGGCTCTTAGTACAGCCGGGCTTAAGTTCGTTCCGGGAAAGGAAATCCAACCTCCTCGCCCAGAGTTAAACTCTGGGCTACCTTTACCAAACCAACGGAA
>DTZQ01000685.1 GCA_012961305.1 Armatimonadota bacterium
AACGGGTGGCGAAGAAAATTCTGGTGGCTGATGATGAGGTGCACATCGTCCGCATTCTCACTGATGTACTCACCGATGCGGGCTATGAAGTCATTCCTGCATTCGACGGAAAAGAGGCTTTAGAGAAGGCGTTGGAGGAAAAACCCGACCTTGTCTTTCTGGATTTAATGATGCCAGAGATGAGTGGGTACGAAGTTTGCCGCCGTTTGCGGGAAGAGGAAACCACGCGGGATACCCTGATTTTCATGCTCACCGCCCGCGGTCAAGAGAGCGATGAGGAGGAGGGTTACCGTGTGGGGGCTGACTTGTATTTGACCAAACCTTTTGCCCCGCGCAAACTGGTGCGGATTGTGCAAGAGAAACTGGGCAAGTGAATCCACCCATCCGTCCAATTGGGTCGCCAAACCAAGTACCAGAACTGCTTAGGGAACGACTGCCACACTGTCTCTACGAGCAGTTGAGGGAAGTGGGAGGTTTGGGGGAGGCGGTGCAAGTAACGGTTTTTGCCGTCGGCGGATTGGTGCGGGACCTGCTGTTGGGTGTACCCAACCTCGACCTGGACGTAGTGGTGGAGGGAGACGGCATAGCCTTTGCTCGCCAACTGGCCCGGTTCTGGGGTGGTACAGTAACTGTTCACCCCCCCTTTGGCACGGCGGTAATAATCCTGCCGGGAGGTCAGCATGTAGACGTGGCCACGGCCCGGACAGAGGTATATGAGCGCCCGGCAGCGCTGCCCCAAACTCGACCGGCTTCCCTGCGGGAGGACCTTTTCCGTCGCGATTTTACCATCAATGCCCTGGCAGTGCAACTCAACCCATCCCAGTTTGGACAGTTGGTGGATTTCTTCGGTGGGTGGGAGGATTTAGCGTCCGGAACAGTACGGGTGCTGCATCCCCTCAGTTTCCGGGACGACCCGACGCGCATCTTGCGGGCGGTGCGGTTCGAGCAGCGGTACGGTTTCCATTTGAGCCCGGACACGGAGCAACGGCTGCGGGAAGCCCTGAGCAATGACTGGCTGAACCTGTTGACCGGCGAGCGGCTGCGCGACGAACTGAGCCTACTGTTGCAGGAGGCCAATCCCCTGCCGGCCTTGCGGCGGCTAACTGAAATGCAGGTATGGCCGCGCATCCATCCGGCCCTGACGGGGAGTGAAACAGCCCTGGCGCAAGTGGAACGAATGCGGGAAACGGTAGCCTGGTTTAGGGAACACCGCCCAGATGAGGCTATAGTGGAATGGGCCGGGTATCTTGCCTGCCTCGTTCAGCCAAAGCCAGCCGCGGGGTCCAGTTTGAGCGACCGCTTGCGGCTGAACCAGAAGGAAGCCCACATCGTTCGGGCAGTGACTGAAAGGGGAGCAGACCTCCTGGCTGCTTTGGAGTTGGAAACCCGGCGGCCAGCGGAGGTGTACGAGCTTCTGGAGAGAGAGCCAATAGAGTTGGCCCTTTGGCTGCGGGCCTCTGCTTCTGCTGGACAGGTGCGAAAGAAAGTTGAGCGGTTCCTGTTGCACGACCGCTACCTGCGGACGGAAATCAGCGGGAAAGATTTGATAGCCCTGGGCTACCGACCGGGCCCGGCGTTTGGAGAGGCTCTGCGAGCAGCCCTGCGGGCCCGGCTCAACGGGGAGGCAAAGACCCGAGCGGAGGAACTGGCTGTAGCCCGGCAGGTGCTCGAGGGAGGGAAGTGAGGAGAATTCCATGGCCGAAAGTTTGTACCGCCTGATTTTATTCCTGCCCATTTTCGTGCTGGCGGTGGTGATTCACGAGTGTGCCCATGCCTGGATGGCCGACCGGCGGGGAGACCCCACGGGCCGGGAGATGGGACGGTTGACTTTAGACCCCCGTCCCCACCTGGACCCCTGGGGCTCTTTGATGTTCCTGATTTCCTCGCTGATGGGCTTTGGGTTCGGCTGGGCCAAACCGGTGCCGGTGGACCCGCGCAACCTCAAGAATCCGCGCCGGGACATGATGTGGATTGCCCTGGCTGGACCGGGCAGCAACTTCCTGCAGGCCCTGGCCTGGTTGGGATTGTTTTACTTGGCCGTCCGCTTGGCCCCGGTTAACTGGTGGAACGTAGGTCTGGGCTCAACGCTGGGTGAACTGCTGCTGTACGGCGTCGTCATCAACATTTTCCTCCTGTTTTTCAATCTGGTGCCCCTACCCCCACTGGATGGAGGGCGCATTCTCGTGGGCCTGCTGCCTGCTCAGCCGGCGGCCGCCGTCGCCCGTTTGGAACCCTTTGGATTCCTTCTGTTCTTGATTATTATTGGCACCCCCTTGTATCGGATACTGATTTTAGGGCCGGCCAATTGGCTCATCAGGCTGTTGCTAAGACTGTTGGGAGGATGAGGAAAGGCCATGAGGAAACGAGTGCTTTCGGGAGTCAAACCCAGTGGCGAGCAAGCACACATTGGCAACTATTTCGGGGCCATGAGGCAGTTCGTAGAACTGCAGGAGACCCACGAAAACTTCATTTTCGTGGCCGATTATCATGCGCTGACCACCATTCACGATGGGGAAGCCCTGCGGCAGTACACCCTGGAAATTGCCACCGAACATTTGGCGGTGGGGTTAGACCCAGAGAAAACGGTGCTCTTCCGGCAATCGGACGTGCCGGAAGTGGCAGAATTGGCCTGGGTTTTGGGCTGCGTTACCCCCCACGGCCTGTTGGAGCGAGCCCATGCGTTCAAAGATGCCCGCGCTAAGGGGTTGGAGGTAAACGCAGGGCTGTTCAACTACCCGGTACTGATGGCCGCGGACATTCTGATTTACAAGTCCCACTTAGTCCCCGTAGGCCAAGACCAGAAACAGCACATCGAAATAACCCGGGACATCGCGGAGAAATTCAACCGCACCTTCGGCAAGGTGTTCATCGTTCCCCAGGCCCTCATTTCCGAGGAGACAGGCGTGATTCTGGGCCTGGACGGGCGTAAAATGAGCAAAAGTTACGGGAATACCATCATGCTTTTCGAGCCGGAGGAGTCCATTTACAAAAAGGTCATGCGCATTGTGACCGACTCCACCCCCCTGGGCCATCCCCTCAACCCCGACAAATGCACGGTGTTTGCTTTCCACCGCCTGTTCAACCCGGAGGGCCTGGAGGAGTTGCGCCAGCGGTATTTGGAGGGCAGCATTGGGTACGCCGAAGCGAAAAAATGGCTGTTCGAGAAGATGATGGAGAAACTGCGGCCCCTGCGGGAAAGATGGGCTGAACTGCGCCGGCAGCCGGAATACGTGGAACAGGTGCTGCGCGAAGGGGGTGAAAAGGCCCGGGCGGTAGCGCGGGAAACCATGCGGGAGGTACGTCAGGCCGTGGGCGTGGGAGGTCTAAGGTGAGGGAAGCAGGGCAGCAGTTCACTGCCTACCGAGTACAATTGGAAACCTTTGAGGGCCCCCTGGACCTGTTGCTGTACCTCATCAAGGGAGAAAAAATTGACATTTACGACATTCCCATTGAGCGCATTGCCGACCAGTATTTGGCCTACGTGCGGGCCATGCAGGAGTTGAACTTGGAAGCGGCAGGGGAGTTTTTGGTGTTGGCGGCGACGCTGATGCTCATCAAGTCCCGAATGCTCCTGCCCAAACCGCCGCCGGTCAGGGCGGAGGAGGAACCCGAGGAAGACCCCCGAGCCGAATTGGTGCGGATGCTTTTGGAGTACCGGCAGTACAAGGAGGTAGCCCAAACGCTGCGGAAGATGGCGGAGGCCCAACGACGGATTTTCCCCCACCCCCCCGTAGAGGACGGCCAACGGCGAGCGGACCTACGACCGGTGTCACTGGTGAACCTGTTGGATGCGCTGCAAGCGGTTCTGGAGCGAGCAAAATTTCCCTCGCTCCCCCCCCTGGAACGACCCCGAGTTACCCTGGCCCAGAAAATCCGAGACTTGTTAGTTCGCCTGGCCCGGGAATCGCCCCTCCGCTTCCCCGAGTTGCTCTCCACCGCCAGCAGCAAGTTGGAAATTATTGTGACCTTTTTGGCCGTGTTGGAACTGGTGCGCACGCGATGCCTGATAGTGGTCCAAAGGGAACCCTTTGCCGAGTTGCTTCTCTACCCCCGAAGAATTGAACCCCATGAACCCAGAACTGCCCCTTGACCCGGCGCAGGAATTTGCGGAGCGGGTGCGGGCCGTGGAGTGTCTGCTGTTTGCCACAGACCGGCCCATCTCCCAGGAACGGCTGGGGCAGGTGTTAGGCTGCTCCCCCGAGGAGATAGCGGCGGCCCTGGAGTGCCTGCGGAAGTGGCTGGCGGGGCATGGGCTCCAAGTGTTGGAGGTCGCGGGGGGCTTTCGCCTAACCACCCGGCCCGAATATGCCGAATATGTCGAGCGACTGTTGGCCCCGCCGCCGGTCCACTTGAGTCCGGCCAGTCTGGAAACCCTGGCCATTATCGCCTACCGCCAGCCCATCACCCGCCCCGAAATTGACGCCCTGCGCGGGGTCAACTCGCAGCAGGTCCTGCGCAACTTGTTAGAACACGGTTTGATTGAAGTTCGCGGGCGCAAGCGGGTGCCAGGCCGCCCTTTGCTGTACGGGACCACACCCCGGTTTTTGGAGTTGTTCGGCCTGCGCGACCTCAGCGACCTGCCGCGACTGGGGGAGGAGGTGTGAGGCGGAGTTAATATATGTCCGACCTGGTGCGGCTGCAGAAAGTATTGGCCGCGGCTGGCATAGCCTCGCGGCGCAAGGCTGAAGACCTCATCCTGGCCGGTCGGGTGAGGGTCAACGGGGTCACCGTTACGGAATTGGGAAAGAAGGTAGACCCCACGACTGCCCAGATATGCGTGGATGGGAAGCCGCTGGTCCTCGAGTGGGAGACAATATACGTGCTGCTGCACAAGCCCGCGGGAGTCCTGACCACCCGTTATGACCCCGGAGGCCGCCCGACGGTGCTGCAATACCTTCCTCCCCTGCCCGCTTCGGTGCATCCGGTGGGCCGGCTGGACCGGGCGACGGAAGGGCTGCTGCTGCTCACCAATGACGGACGGGTGACCCACGTGCTAACCCATCCCCGCTACGAGGTTCCGAAAGTGTACCGGGTGTGGACGGAGCGGCCTCTGAGCGAGGATGACCTGAATCGTCTGCGGGAGGGCGTGTGGTTAGAGGATGGGTTAGCCCGGCCGCGGCGGATAGTGCGGCGCGGCGCCTGCTGTGTCGAGGTAACCTTTACTGAGGGCCGCAAGCGGGAAGTACGGCGGGCATTTGCCCTCTTGGGGCATCCCGTCCAGAGGCTGCTACGCGTGCAGATGGGCCCCCTGCGGCTGGGGCGCTTGCCCGTGGGTCAATGGCGGCACCTGACTTCCAAGGAAATCCGCCAGTTGCAGCAGTTGGTGAAGGAGAAACTGGGAGAATAGCCAGGGGACCCTCAAACCACCCGCTGCACGCGCCCGGTTTTGAGACAGGTAGTACACACCCGCACCCGGCGCGGCCGGCCCTGGTACATAATCCGCACCCGTTGCAGGTTAGGCATGAACCGTCGTTTGGTTTTCCGGTCCGAATGGCTTACTGAATGACCATACTGCGGTCCTTTGCCACAAATCACACATCGTTGCGCCACGGTTTTCCACTCCCTATTTAATAGTTTAGCACAAAACGCCCATTTTGGCAAGGAAAAATGCAATTTTTCGCCCTCACCCCTTGACAAAATCGCTTAATTCTGGTATCCTTAAAAATGTAGATGGGGCTGTAGCTCAGTTGGGAGAGCGCGTGAATCGCACTCACGAGGTCAGGGGTTCGAATCCCCTCAGCTCCATTACCTACAAGGGTTCGCATTTGTCCTCTGCCCATTTCACAGCCATAGAGAGGTTTCAAAGAACTTCTCCTTTAGGAATAAAAGCCAGGGGAGACCCCTATGCTGACCCTTAAGGCCGACCGGGTGGAAATCTATGCCGACGTGCATGAGCGCGAATCGGGCATCATCGAGATTTTGCGCGACCAGTACCGGGCTCAGGTGTTTGTGACCCGGTTGGAGGTCGGCGACTACCTGCTCAGTGAGCGCGTGGGCGTGGAGCGCAAATCGGTCTTTGACCTGGTGGATTCTCTCAAGGGCAAGCGGATTTTCCACCAAATACAGGACTTGAGAGAGAACTTCGCACGGCCGCTGTTGATTGTCGAGGGGGGCAACTTGTATGCCGCTGGACGGACTTTCTCCGGCACCATCCGTCGCCTCTTAGCCTGGATTGTAGTGGGGCAGGGCGTTCCCGTGCTGCACACCCAGAACAGTCAGGATACGGCTGCGTTTCTCATGACCATCGCCCGGCAGGAGCAACAGGGCCTGGACTTTGAGGTTTCCCTGCGCGGCGAGCGTAGGGCCCGCACCCCGGCCGAGCAGCAACTCCGAGTTTTAGAGGGTTTCCCTGGCGTGGGTCCGCGCTTGGCCGCCACTTTGCTGCGCCATTTTGGCTCTCTGGAAAGCGTCCTGCAAGCCAGTGAAGAGGAACTGTTAGCGGTTCCCGGCTTGGGCCCAGAGCGGGCCAGCCAAATCCGCTACTTGCTTACCACTCCCTTTAGCGACCATGATACCCACCGGTGACCCTTTACTTTACCTTTCCTCGCCCCCACAGAAGCAGCGCCGCCTCCGTCTTACCCCTCGGGTGCGGGTGTTCCTCTTTGTGAGCACCTATATATTGTTTCTGTCGGTGGCTCTGGATATAGCCGTACTTTTCCGGCTGCGGGCCCAAGGCCAGTTGACCTCCCCGGTGGTAACCCTGCGTTTGCTGGAAACTTACGTGGACAGCGTATGGCGGGGAGTATGGCTGTTTCCTGGCGCCTTCCTATGCACTTGGGTTTTTCAGCGGGGGATTAACCGCCGGCCTTTGAGAGAGTTGGGCCTGGGAGGGGGAAGCCATTTCGGAGAAACTTTGGCCTTTGGAACACTGCTGGGTCTGTTCCTGATGACCACGCTCTTTGTGACCCTCCTGCTGACCGGCCACCTACGCTTCATTGGTCCGGCCACCGCCGAACCGCCCGTGCGCTCCCACGAACTCGGCTTGACCCTCTATGCTGTCCTGCTCGGCCTGCACTGCTTGGGACAGGTCCTCGTGGCCCAGGGCTATGTGCTCCACACCCTCGCCGCTAAAGGTTCCTGGGCCGGGCCGCTTCTGTTCACGGCCACGACCTTTGCCCTTTTACACGGTCTCAATTTCCATTTGACCCTTTTGGGCGTAATCAACGTCTTTCTACTGGGTTTGCTGTTAGGTTATCTGTGCCTGTTGACCCAATCCTTGTGGGCAACTTGGGGTTGCTACTGGGCCTGGAGTTACGCTTGTGGAGTAGTTTATTCCTTGCCCGTGCGGGGAATTAATGGCCTGTACCATTTGTTGCAAGTTACCCTGGTCGGAGATACGCTCCTCACCGGCGGTTCCTTTGGTCCCGAGGGAGGGCTGTACGGTACGGCGATATTGCTGTTGGGTTTGGCCATCGTCAGTTATGCAGCCCCCATCGGCGAGGAGGGAAAAGAGGCAAGGCCGGAGACGAACTGAAGTAGGGGAAATTCGCTTATGGCCGGGGACAAAAAGCGAACAGAAGGTCTTGCCAGAAAGGAGCAAATGTGATATAATGCCAAAGGGCGTAAGTTCCATTTCGCCTTAGGAAACGGCGAAATGGGGAAGCCGAAAAGTGGCGAGGCGAAGAAGTCTTGCTCGATGCCAATGAGGAACATCAGCCATGAGCAGAAAATTTTGGCTTTTGTTAGTTGGCCTTTGGTTAGTGGTAGGTTGCGGGGAGGAAACTCGCCAGGATGCGGGCCTGAAAAGGGCTCGGGCGGCGGCGCAGGCGGAGAGGGTTAAATACCAGGACTGGGAAGCCCTCCGGTTGAAAAACGCGCTCATCGCGGTGGTCACCGTACCCGCCATTGGGGGACGCACCATGGTTTACGATTTGGGCACCCGGTCGCTGCTGTACACTAACCCCAAGGAGTACGGCCAAGTTTACCCCGCGGCCCAGACCGAGGGGGAGCGTGTCTGGCACAATTGGGGCGGCTACAAGACCTGGCCGGCTCCCCAATCCCACTGGGGCGGCCCGCCCGACCCCCTGGGAAGTTACCTGGACGCCGGGGAGTACAAGGGGGAAATTGTGCAGGCCGAGGGCAACCAGGCCTCCGTCCGAGTCACCAGCACCGCGGACCAGGACACCACCGGCCTGCGCTTCACCCGCACCCTGACCGTCTACCGCGGCACCACGCGGGTGAAGGTTGAACAAACCATGACCAACATCAGCGATAAGCCGGTGCGCTGGAGCATCTGGGATGTAACTCAGGTGCCGGGCGCCTTGGGAGAGGGAGAAACCTTCAGCGACGATGCACGGGTGTATTTCCCCCTCAACCCTCAGAGCCGCCACCAACGCGGTTTCGAGGTGCAGGCCGGCAAAGCCGACAGCGAACAGTGGATGCCCAACCTGGCCCCCGGCATAATGGGCGTGAAATACTTGGGCGAACGGGGCAAAATTGGGGCCGATTCCTTCGGCGGCTGGATTGCCTACGCCGATGAGCGGCACGGATACGTGTACGTTAAACTGTTCACTCCCGACCCCAAGGCCGAGTACCCGGACAACGGTTCCACCGTGGAGGTGTACACCAACCGGGCGGCCGATGGCCTGCCCTATTTGGAAGTGGAGGTTCTCAGCCCCCTACAGGACCTTGAGCCCGGCGAATCCTACACTTTCCCTGAGGACTGGTACGCCGCCCGTTGTCCGGGGCCGGTGGTGGCTGTAAACCAAGTGGGAGTGGTAAGCGAGCCCTTGCGCGCCCTTAAGACCGGCGATTCGGTCGAGTTGACGGGCACCTTCGGAGTGTTCCATGAGGGCCGGGCCAATTATGCTTTCTACGATGCCCAGGGCAAACTGATAGAGCGCCGGGGGCGCATTGAGGTCTCTCCGTTGGAAGTCTGGGAACTGAAAGAGGTGGTGGTGCTGCCGGAGGGAGCCGTCCAAGTGGCTTTGGAGGTGGAAAACTACGCTCGCGTGCCGGTGGGCGAACTGACCTCCACGACCATCGAAGAGGCCGCTCCCGCGGAGGAAACATCCCCCTCGGAGACCGAAAAGGAAAGCGAGGAAGAAACTCCGCTCCCGGCTGAACCGGTGCAGGGTGAGCCGCCGGAGAAACCGACCCCCGCCGAGGGGCAATCGGCCCTGCCCGTCCAAAGGTCCTGATGGAAAGTGAGGCGGCTGTATCTGTTTTTAAGGGAGGGAAAGCCATGTCGGAAGAGAAACCTCAGGAAGAGCCGCGACGCATTGATTGGTTGCTGGTCATTCCCCTGGCGTTCTTTGGCCTGTTAATCTTGCTCGTCATCGCCTTTTGGATTTACTACCTTTTCTTCCATGGTTTTCAGTGAGTGACCGCAATACTCTGGAGTCGATGTCTTAGCGGGCACCGCATTTATGGGCCCCGGTTCCCCAGAGCCTGATGGCAGGCGGAGCAACGTAGGCCCTGCATTCTGAGTCTCCCAAGGGGGATAAGGAGTTGGGAGAGGAAGCAACCATGACCTCTATCCTTGCTCTACTATGTTTCGTCCTGGGTTCCTTTCTCGCTTCGGCGAAAGCCGATGATTGGCCGATGTTTCTCCACGATGCTGCCCACACCGGGGCTACGTCTGAGCAGGTGCACCCGCCGTTGGTTCCCCGCTGGACGTTCACTCGCCCCCTTGGCCGCTGGTTTACCCCGCCGGTGGCAGTGGGTGGGCGAGTGTTCGTCGGAGGAAGCGACCACGCGGTGTACGCCCTGTCTTTGACCACGGGGAAACTGCTGTGGACTTTCGCCACCGGAGGGGACATCGTGGCTTCTCCCTGTGCGACGGAAACCACCGTCTATGTGGCTTCTACCGACCATCGGTTGTACGCCTTAGAGGCCTCTTCCGGCCAACGGCAATGGACGTTCCCCACGAGGGCTAATCTGGTTGCTGCTCCCTGCCTGGCCGAGGGCGTGCTGTACGTGGCTTCTTGCGACCACAGGCTGTACGCTCTGGACGCATTCACCGGGGAACTTCGCTGGCAGTTCGCTGCAGGGGCTGACCTCGAGGCTGCTCCCACCGTACATGGAGGTAGGGTCTTCTTAGCCTCGCGGGACCACACGCTTTATGCCCTGGATGCAGCCACGGGGGAACTTTGCTGGCAGCACACCGCTCCAGCCGATTGGACGCAAACTCTGGCGGCCGTCGGCGAGGTGCTCTACGGGAATTATCCGGGGCTGGGCCTAATGCGCTTCGCAACTGCAGAAGGACAATTGTTAGACCCGCTCGGCGCTACCTCTCAGGTCCTGCAACCCCCGGTGCTGACAGCCAGTTGCGCCTACGCCTTCACGCCCCAGCAATGGCTGCGGACCTCCCTGCACAACGGAGTAGTGGTTTACCAGCAGCCCATAGAGCGGGGTCGTCCCCACGTTCCCCCCGTACTGGCTGGCAACCTGCTTTACTGGGGCCATGAGGACCGGGTGCTGGCCTACGACACCCAGACTTTCCGACTGCTCTGGCAACTTCAAACTCTGGGCCAAGTAACCGGCCTGGCTGTGTCGGAGAGGACGCTGCTAATAAGCCAGACGGGCCCTAACCTGCAAGCCTTTGCCTCCGCTCCCGCACAATCCTTCTCGGAACCCTCCGAGTCGGTGAACCACCCGCCGCGGGTCTTCCTTCAGTGCGCAGACTCGCCGCGCAAACGCAGGCCTATACGGATTCAGGCCTCGGTGAGCGACCCCGACGGAGATAAAGTGACTTTGGAGTGGGAGGTAGGAGAGGGGAAAATTGTGGCTCGGGGACCCCGTCACGTAGAGGTAATTTACTTCACTTCGGGCCGGAAACAGGTCCGGGCCACGGCCATTGATTCCCGCGGCGCCCGCGGTTCTGCCCCGCTAACTTTGCCCATTTTCAACCACCCGCCGGTGGCCCGGGCCAAAGTGGACGAACTTTCCCTCTATCTGGTTCCGGTGCGCTTCGACGCCACTTCTTCCTATGACCCCGACGGAGACCGACTCAGGTTTGAATGGATTGAACTGCTGGGCGACACCCCCGTAGTGCGACATTACTTCGCTCCTGGTGTTTACGAAGTGTTCCTAAAGGTATGGCAACTACCGCTGCTTGGGGATGTAGATGCAGTATCACTGGAAATCGCTCCCGCTATCCCTCCCCTTCGGCCTCAACCGGCGGGAGGGGGTAGTTAGAGGTTAGAGGTAGAGATATGTGGAGAACAATGGGGATTTGGTGGCTGCTGCTTCTCACCCTGCCGGGGGCAGCAGAGGAACACCACTGGGCCCTGGTGCGGGGAGATGTTGCGGCCCGCGGGGTAGAAACCCTGCCCGGGGTAACTCCACCCTTGGAACTCTACAGCCAAATGGACAATCCCTTCGGCTGGACCTCGCCCATAGTGGTCAGTCCCCTGGTGTTCGTTGGCTCTGGCGACCACCGCCTTTATGCTCTGGCTCCTCCTCTGAAAAGGGGTCTGCCCCCAACAGTACTGTGGCAGTTTGAGACGGGAGGCAACCTGGAGGCTGCTCCTGCCTTTGCCAACGGCGTAGTGTACGTGGGGGCGCGGGACCATTTCCTTTACGCCCTCAGCGCCGGAGAGGGCCGCCTCCTATGGCGCCAGCGGTTGGGAGGAGACATTCGAGCGGCTCCCATTGTGTACGGGCCGCTGGTAGTAGTCGGCTGCGACGACCACAGCGTTTATGCCCTGGACCGCAGCAGTGGGCGGATAGTGTGGCGGGCGGAAACGGGTGGAGATGTACGCGGGCCAGCCGCAGCAGAGATGGGGCGAGTGTTCGTAGGCAGCACCGACCATTACCTTTATGCCCTGCGGGCGACTGACGGTTCCGTCGCCTGGAAGGCCCCTTTGGGGGAGAACCTCCTGGCCTCTACCGCCGTGGCTGAAGGACGGGTATATGCGACCACCGCAGAGGGAACGCTGCACGCTTTCGAGGCCGTAAATGGGCGTCACCTTTGGACCGCTGACCTGCGGGTGCATCCGGCCTCCTCCCCGGCTATCTTAAATTCCTTGCTGTTGGTTACCACCATCAGCGGCAATCTGCGGGCCTTGGATGCCTCTACGGGCCGCAGCCAATGGGAGTTCACCTCCGGCGAGTTAACTTCCTCCCCCGTAGTTGTGGGCCGATACGTGTACGTGGCCACAGCCGAAGGGAAAGTGGCATACACTTTTGCCTCCCCCGACGCTCCGGAGCGCGATCCAGCCGTACGTACCGTTGCTCTTTCCCACCCCGGCGCGGCAGGAGAAATGAGGCCCGGCTGCTGGAAGCCACCCCGGGCCTTCACCCAACTGGCGCCGGGACGGGGATTTCTGTGCCTGGTCACCGGGAAGCGGCTCATCCTGTTCATCTCCGCATTACTACCCCTTGCCGCGAGCAGTCCGACTATTTGGCCCGGAGGAACCGGCAGTTCATTGGGATTCAAAGGGTGTTACGTAGACTCTGAACCCGTTGCCTACCAAGGACTGGGTCCACCCCAGCAGGATTTGGCGGTGCTGCGCCAGCGCCTTAAAGCCGCCCACTTCGGGCCCCGACCCGCTCGCTACCTCATGTCGGGCATAGATTTGGCGGCAACGGTACTGGATGGACGTCTGTCCTACGCCAGTTGCGGTGGGGAGTTGAACTATTTGTGGTACCAACGCTGGGGCCACGAGCCATACTGGAAGGGAGTTTTCGGCATCGGTGACCACCTGATGCTCCTGCTAATTACAGACGAAGAAGGCAAAATGGCTACCACTCTGACGACTTTTCGGGTCGTTCCCCCTGCCGGATTCGCCCCGGAGCGGATAGAAATCCTGACCCCTGGCCTGGGCTCCCTGGAGAACCTGCTCCCCGAACTCGTCTTTGGCCTCGCAGGGATTCGGTGAGGTGGTGCGGTGGCCGTTCCCGCCCCTTGATTTTCCCCTTGCGCTCCTCCTCAAGACGTGTTATAATGGAAGTGAAAGATGAGCAAGAGGAGGTTTAAGCGGTGAAAGAACTGAACCTCGGTTTTGTGGGCGCGGGGGCCAATGCGCGGGCCCACATGAAAAGCGTGGCTGCCCTGGAGGCTGTACGGGTGGCAGCGGTGTATGATGTGGACGCAGAGCGGGCCCAGGCAGCGGCTCAGGAGTACGGCGCTAAGGCCTATCCTGACCTACGGGCCATGTTGGACACAGAACCCTTGGATGCCCTGTACATCAGCATCCCCCCCTTTGCCCATGGGGAGCCGGAGAAGTTGGCGGCCGAACACCGCCTGGATGTGTACATCGAAAAGCCAGTGGCCCTTTCTTTGGAACAGGGATTGGAAATTTGTGCCGCCTTAGAAGAGGCAGGCGTAATTACCTGTGTAGGCTACCAACTGCGCTACTTCCCTGCCACTCAGCAGGCCAAAGTTTATTTGGCTGACAAGACCATCGCCATGGTCGTACACCACCGCTGGGGTGGGTATTCCGGCCAGCCTTGGTGGCGGGTAATGGAACAGTCGGGCGGTCAATTGGTGGAGCAGACGACCCACGGAGTAGATTTAATGCGTTACCTGGCGGGCGAAATAGTCGAAGTGTACGCCAAATATGCCCGGCGGGTGATGCACGAGGTGCCCAATTTCACCATTCCCGACTCGCAAATGGTCTTGGTAGAGTTTGCCAGCGGGGCCCTGGGTTGCATCTCTACCGGCTGCTTTTCCACAGGTGGCGGCGCAGGTGGTATGTTGACCTTCCTGCTGCGCGACCGACGGGTGGAATGGCAAGCCCAGGGTCTGCAACTCTTCCCTCCCGACCCAACTCTAGAAGAGTTGGAAGTGCCCAGGTATCCCTCGGCCGATGAGGTGTTCATTGAGGCAGTACGGAACCGTGACCCTGCGCGCATTCTGTCCCCCTACCGCGACGCCCTCAAAACCCTGGAAGTGACCCTGGCGGCTAACGAATCGGCCCGCACGGGCCGTCCGGTGGCTACTACATGCGTGAGGGGTGATAAGGGCGAGTCATGCTTGGGTGGATGCTCAGTGGCCTGATACTGTTGGGTTCTGCAGCGCCTATCCCCACCCGGGAGTGGCCGAGTTTGGCGATTCCTCCCTCCTGGAAGTTTTCCCCGGAACCCATTGCCGAAGAACAGTTCGCCTACCGTTTAACCGTTACGGTACGCGAACTGACCCTTGACGAACCGTTGTTTGAGGTTGCGGTAAACTACCAAGACGAAACCCATTTCTACCGCCTGCGGGCAATGCCCACCCAGTTGACCCTGACCAAAGTCACTCCGGCGGGGGAAACCCTCCTGGCTGAGGCTTCCTGCTCCTGGCCGCCACGAGAGGAACCTTACGAGGTAGCGGTGAAGCGCGGCCCCTGGCGACTGCGGATATTGAAGGATGGGCAACCTTTGCTCCTCGGTTACGATGCGGAGTGGCGGGGGGGACGGTGTGCCTACGCTGCTTCGCCTGGGGTGGAGATTGAAGACCAGTATCAACCCCTGGTCCCTCTTTACTTCCGGGACGACTTCATGCGTACTGAGGAGCAGACCGGCGCCTGGGAGGTGGAGGTGGGAGAGTGGAAAAACACCGTCCTCAGCGTGCGGCCAGACTTGAGTGCCAACCCTTTCGCCTACGTGGCCTTTCCCCGCCCCCTGGCCCGAGCGGTGACGGGCTATCCCTTCTGGAGTGATTACGAGTTTGCGGTCTCCGTTAAGGCCATAGGGGTAGGTTCCATCGGCCTGCTGGCTTACTACCAGGATGAGGAAAATTATCTGCTGTTCCGCTGGAGTCATGCTCAGGCTGAGGGGCCGGAAGGGGAACGCCGCCTCCTGCTGTGCGTGCGCGAGGGAAAACCCACCGTGCTGGCCGCGGCCCCTGGCGGGTTTGCTGAGAACCAGTGGTATCGCTTACGCCTGCGGCTGAGCGACACCACGGTACAGGCTTTCCTTGACGAGGAACTGGTTTTCGACGCCACTCAAACTGCCCTGGGCGAGGGGCTGGTCGGCCTATATGCGGAAAGAGTCGAGCAGGCATTCTTCGATGATGCAGCGGTGGACTCCTGGGAGGGGCTACACGACGATTTCTCCCTGCCTCACCCTTCCCGATGGGAAACGCTCGCCGGTCACTGGGAGTGGGGAGCAGGTTGGCTGAGCGGTGGCTCCCGGGAGGCCTTGGCGGTAACGGGCCGTGAGGACTGGTCGGATTACACCCTCACCGTTAGGGTGCGTTTGACCGGCTCCCTTCCTGCCTCCCGTAAACGGGGGACTGTCTCTCGCCCGCAGAGGAGCAGGGGAGCGGCTGGTTTAGTTTTCGGTTATCGGAAGGGAGAGCCGTTCTACCTTCTGCAGAGCGGGGGAGGATTCATCGGTCAGTCGGTTCTGCTGCGAGTGGAAAACCAACGCCGCCAAACGTTGGCCCAGACCCTTCGCCGCCTGCGGCCGGGGCGGTGGCATCAAATGCGGGTACAGGTACGGGGTCGGCGGATACGGGCCTGGTTGGACGACCGACCCTGGCTGGCCTACGTAGCCGACCAACCGGTGCGGGGACGAGTAGGCCTGTGGGTGGACGGGGGAGAGGCCCAGTTTGCTCACCTGAGGGTTTCCTTTGACCGGTGGGAACCGCCGGAGCCGCCGGTTACTGCTCAATTTCAGCGGGAAAATACCATGGCCAATTGGGCCAGTCCTGCGGGGGCCTGGGTGGAAACTCCGGCCCATCTGCGTCCTCCCTGGCCCTCGCCCCTGCAATCCTCCTTGCGCTGGCACAAGGGCGATTTCTTCGGCGATTTTTCCCTCACCTTCCGCCTGCGGGGGTTGGGAAAACAGAG
>DTZQ01000686.1 GCA_012961305.1 Armatimonadota bacterium
AGTTTCCATAGATATTATCCTCCTCTCCTCCGGCCGGAAACTAATCAAAGTCAACGAAGTCACCCGCCGACGATTGAACGAAGTAATCGGCCAAGTCAACGTGGTAATGTTTGGCCCTCAAGATTTGACCATCGTCAGTGGAGACCCCTCCCAACGAAGGCATTTCTTGAATCTGGCCATTGCCCAGACCAGCCGGGAGTATTACTATAACCTTGCCCAGTACCGTAAAGTCCTTCGCCAACGGAACAGTTTGCTTAAATCCCTGGAAGGGCAACTCAACCGGGCCGAGTTATTAGACCCCTGGGATGAGCAACTCCTCCACTATGGAGCCCGGCTCATGGAGATACGCTGTCGCGTCGTTGCCCAACTGGCAGAAAAGGCCCAGCAGACCCACTACCACTTGGCCAATGGACAAGAGGAACTGACCGTCCGCTATGGCCCCAGTTTCGACCTCCAGGGGGCTACTACGGCGGAAGAATTGGCCCAGGTGTTCCAAGCGGAACTGCAACGACGGCGGGAAGAGGAAATCAGGCGCGGGGTAACCCTAATAGGCCCCCACCGGGATGACTTGCTCTTGGAGGTCAACGGCCTCGAAGCCCGGCTGTATGCCTCCCAGGGCCAACAACGCACTGCAGCCATTGCCCTCAAGTTGGCTGAACTCTCTTTAATACGCGAATGGATTGGGGAATCCCCCTTGCTCCTATTAGATGATGTAATGTCCGAACTGGATGACCGCCGGCGCCGGCAAGTAATGGCTCTCACCGACGATGTGGAACAAATCTTCATCACCTGTAGTCAAAAAAGTACTTTCTCCCAGGCCATTTTGCGCCGGGCGGGCCTGTTCCAGGTGCACGCCGGAACCATTACTCCCGTGCCCCTGGGTTAGGAGAGGCAACATGAGCGATTGGGGCCTACAACGGGTGGGAGAGGTAATCGAGGGTCTCTTGCGCCGCCGGGACTGGGAAACTAAGTTCCAGCAGCAGCGCCTCGGAAGATTTTGGCCGGAAATTGCCGGGCCATATCTGGCTAAAGTATCCCAGCCTCTGCAAGTACGCCAAGGCGTGCTGAGCGTGTGGGTCTCCAGTTCTGCTTGGGCCCAGGAATTTTCCCTCCACAAACCGCAACTGCTGGCTCAAATTAGACGCTACCTGCCAGAAGCCGAGATTCAAGACCTCCGTTTCGTCACTACTTACGGGGAACCTCCTGCTGAGGAAGAGCCAGAAACCGACGAAAGTGTGCCCTACCCCTCCGGGGAAGATTTAGAGGAAGTCACCTTAACTGCCTCTGAGCGCCAGGCCATCGAGAAGGCGGCGCAGCAACTGCGTGACCCGGAACTGCAAGCCGCCTTTCGCCAATCTATGGAACGGGACCTGAAAAGCCGTCGCTGGCGAGTGAAACATGGCTGGCGCCCCTGCCCGCAATGTCAGAACCTCTACTACGGCCCAGAGGAACTGTGTCCCATTTGTCGCCTCGCTTTGGAGGCAGGTCCTTCAGGGCCGTCAGACGGGGCTGAAGCCTCTGAGTCCAAAGGATGACCAAGGAGCAAACTATGAAAGGCAAATTTTGGCTAAAGGGCCCGGTTTTCATCTTGTTTTCTGCGACTCTGGTCGGATGTGGTGGGGTGGTGGTCAGCGCCCTGTTGGGGGAGTCCAGCAACATTCGCGAGGTGGACGTCAGCCCGGCCACCGCGACCATCGAACCGGGCGGCTCAGTCGTCCTCACCGCTTCGGCCCGCAGTTTGGTGGGCAAAGTCTTAGGTGGGGTCAACTACCAGTGGACGGTGGAACGGGGCCGGGACTTGATTGTCAATCCAGAAGAAATCACCCTGGGCGGAAACCGAGCCCAGGTTACTGCCCGTTCTGACCTTACCGCTTCCCAACTGGAGCAAAACAACCTCGTCATTGTGAAGGTAACCGCCAGCGGCGGCTCTTCTTGGTTGGGCATCTCCTCCGGTTCGGCCTCCGCCACGGCTACCATTACCATCGTCATGCCCGGCTCCAACGTCCTTTCTGTAGCGGTGTTTCCCGACGTTATTGGCCTCCAGCCGGGTATGTCCCAGCAGTTTATCGCCTTTGTTACTGACAGCAAAGGCTTCAGTCGGGACCAAACGGCGCAAGCGGCGGAATGGCAGTTGAGCGACCCTCGCTTGGGTTCGGTCAACTTGCAAACAGGGCTGTTCACCGCGGCCGCCTCCCTGCCCGCCGGAGAGGAGCGTTTGCAGGGCAGCCTCACCGCCCAGGTCGGCCAGGCCAGTGGTCAGGCAACCGTTATCCTCAAGGAAACGGTAGGCACCCTGGGCGAGGAGCCGGTGGTGCTTACCGTCTATCCGCAGCAGGTGAAACTGCCCCTGGCCGGAACCGGGAAGGAAAACACCCAGCGCTTCCTCGCCGTAGCCCAGGACAAAAATGGCAACACCGTGCCCCTGAACAGCCTTACCTGGGAACTTCAGGCCTTGAGCCATTCCAACGTGGGTACCATTAACCCTTCTACCGGCGTGTTCACCAGCGGCACCGTGAGCGGAACCGGTACGGTAGTCGCCCTGGCCCAGACGGCTACCGGCCAAGACCTACGCGGCACAGCGGAATTGAGGGTAGGGGAGTGAAAATCCCTTGGTGGTGGAGACTGGGCAGTGGCCTGTCTGCCCCTTGGGAACTGCGAGACGAAAAAGTGGTGTTCTTTCGGGGAACACTATCCCCAGCCCCAGGCCCTTCCCAGGTGGAAAATAAGAGCCCCAAGGGTGGAAGACAGCAATAAGGGGTAAAGGACGGCTAAGGCGGCCCACTGCCAACGGTTGGTCTCCCGGTAAATCACCGCCACCGTGGCCAGGCAGGGAATGTAGAGGAAATGTAAAACCATAAACACGTAGGCCACCAGAGGGCTGATACTCTGCCGCAGGACCTGGGCCAGCATCTCTCCTTCGGAGTGGTAAATAACGCCGATGGTAGCCAGGGCAGTCTCCTTGGCTGGGAAGCCGGTCAACAAGGCCAAGGTCATCCGCCAGTCCAGTCCCAGAAGCCTCCCCACAGGTTCCAAGGCCCGGCCCATCTGGCCCAAGTAACTGTCGGGCAATTCTGCTCCCAGCGGGAAATAGGAAAGGGCCCATAAAACTATGGACACGGCCACAATGACCGTTCCGGCTCGATGGAGGAAGGCCACGGTGCGCAGCCAGGTGAACAACCCAACGTTGCGCCAGTTGGGACAGCGGTAGAGGGGCAGTTCCATGATGAAAGGAGCCCGCTCACCGGGGAGGAATACCCGCCGAAGTACGAAGCCAGCCAGGACCACCATGAGCAGGCTTAAGGCTAACAGGGAAAGCATAACCAGCACCTGCTGCCCAGGGGCAAAGAAAGCAGCGGCAAAAAAGGCTGCTACTCCCAAGCGCGGCACGCAGGGGATGAGGGGCAGGATGAGGATGGTCAGAATCCTATCCCGTTCCTCTTCCAAAATGCGCGTTGCCATAATGCCTGGAATGTTGCAACCGTAGGCAATCAACAAACTCAGGAAGGTTTTCCCGTGTAGG
>DTZQ01000687.1 GCA_012961305.1 Armatimonadota bacterium
AGTAGACTGGATTTGTAGAGGGAGGTGAAGGGAATGGAAGCGCTGCAATTGCAGAAGCATGATGAGTGGCTTGCCGAGCACTTGGACGAACTGGTTACTCAATACCCTGGCAAGGTAGTCGCCATTCATGACCTGGAGGAGTTGGAGGAAGATTTGAGGACATTGGAGGCTCTCGGTTGAAGGCAGTGGCGAATTCATCCGTGCTCATTACCTTGAGCAGGATCGGACAACTTGGGCTGTTGTCCCGCCGATTCCTGGAGGGCATTCTTATCCCTCAAGTTGTTTGGCGTGAAGTTGTGGAAGCGGGAGAGGGACAACCTGGGGCGGCAGAGGTTGCATCCGCCTCATGGATCACGGTGCGCGCAAGGTGGAGGGAGTGATGGCGACGGCTTTGGAATTGACCCGCGAAGGGTGGAAACCGTATTTGGAGGCTGTCGGGCGACGGCGAGCTTTGCCAGCACTTACGCCGGCGCAGCAACAAGAGCGAGAGCGTTTGTTGGCTCGTATTCGAGAGGTTGCGGATGTGCTGAAGGCCCGCTTTGGTGTCAGGCGGGTGGTGCTCTTTGGTTCGCTGGCCCATGCGGCCTGGTTTATGCCAGATTCCGATATTGACTTAGCGGTCGAAGGGCTAACAGGTGATTATTGGCAGGCGTGGCGGTTAGTCGAGGAGATGGTCGGCGATCGGCCCGTGGATTTGATCGAGATCGAAATGGCCGGCGAATCGCTTCAGCGAGCCATTGAGCGTTATGGGATGGAACTGTGAATGCTATCTACCAGGGACTAGCTGAGCGGATTCGTGGGGAAGTCCCGGATCTGGAACTCGTAGTCCAGCGCGCACGGCAGGCCTGGTCACAAGTACAACAGGCGCCGGAGGAGCATGCCTATCTGGACTCCGTGGCTTTGAAACTCCATGGCTTCTATTCGGGATTGGAGCGTCTATTCGAACTGATCGCCAGGCATGTGGATTGTAGCTTGCCCGCTGGTGAAACGTGGCACCGTGATCTGCTCCAGCAGATGGCGCAAGAAGTGGCCGAGGTCCGGCCGGCCGTGATTAGCCAGGATAATGCTTGGGCCTTGGACGAGTTCCGGCGGTTCAGGCATCTTGTGCGGAGTGTTTACACGATGAACCTGGTGCCTGACAGGATGGCTGGATTGATGTCAACCTTGCCTGGATTATGGTCTAAGTTGCGCACCGAGTTGTTAGCCTTTGCGGATTTCCTAGAAGCTTTGGCGTGGGCAAGCCAGAGTCGGGGGTGAATCGCCTATGGTTGCCCGCTTAGGTGTAAAGGACATTGAGAGCACCATCAACGATATGGTGCGGAATCTGCACGGGGAGTTCGGGGAGGAACTGGTGGCTGTTGTAGTTTATGGCAGCTATGTTCGAGGTATAGCTACATCAGGGTCTGATATTGACCTTTTGGTGGTGGTAAAGGGGCTCGCGCGGGACTGGGAGAGCATTCGCCGCTTGGAAGACGAATGGGCACGCAAAGGAAGGCGGCTTGGGAGGCGCTTCCAGGTCATGCTGGCAAGCCCAGAGGATGTGGAAGATTCGGTGGAATGGGCAGCGCCGCTGATGCTGGAGATTTATAACGCTCACAAGGTTGTTTTTGATCGCAGCGATTTCTTTAGAAACTGCATAACGCACATGGGATGCCTCATGAAAGAACGAGGCATCCGAATGAGGAAATCAGGGGTCTGGGAGGTTCCTGAACGTGCTGTCTCACCGTGATATTGCGCGAGCCCTGTTGATAGAGGCATATTCCGACCTGGAGGCAGCACGAGTGCTGCGGCAGGCTGGCGTTTATGCCCGGTGTATGGCTCATTGCCAGCACGCGGTAGAAAAAGCGTTCAAGGCAGCCTTAGCCGTCAGGGATGTAATCATCACCGACCGCCATGAGGTGTCAGAAGACTTCCGGCAGACCTATGCCGACTGGTCAAGGTGCTATA
>DTZQ01000688.1 GCA_012961305.1 Armatimonadota bacterium
CGGGCCACCTCCTCGGGATAGGCCCAACCGTCCAAAGCGCATAGCGGGGAAACGTACAGCCGCAGGGTGGAAGCGTCCGGGGCCAGTTCCACCAGTTTGCATCGGAACACCGCCTCTTTGGGCCCTTCCTCCGTGTCGAAGGTCTGGGTCACAATTCCACTCCATTCGCCCAGCCGCAAATCGGCAAAGGCTGCGCTGGCGTCTTTAGTTGCGGAAATTAGTATCCGGTCGAACCCCTGGCCGTTGTCCAACGCCAACAGATGCCAGGTACGCGGTTGCACTGGGATTTTGGCCAGACGGTAGAGCAGGGGCAACTCCGCCTCCAAAGCCCGCCGGGCCGCCGGGGCCTGGGTCCATCCTTCCGCCGGGCGCAATTGGATGGTCGTTGCCTGGGGGTACTCCTCGGTCGCGAACAACTGCTCGGCCGCTAAAGTACAGCGGAACGGGCCCGGCTGCTGATAACGCCATTCGTTGATGCTCAGCCCCGCACCGCCTATTTGTACGCCCTCCTTGATGGTCGGCGGCCAGGTGGAGGGATAATTGACAATGATGCTCTTTTTGCCCACCTTTTCCGCCGCGTTCCAGAGGTACTCCGCCTGGCAGTCCGCAGTGTCAAAGCCCTGATGGGTTACATTCAGCGGGTCGCCGGGGTTGTGCACGTTGAAGCAGGTAATACCATGCGTTCCCAAGGACGCGCCAGTAACAATGGTCGTCCAGTTGGGCGGGGTAATAGTGGGGAAGGGCACCAGGCAGTTCTCCGCGTACACCCCACTTTCAATAATCCGCTGCATGGCTGGCAAGTGCCCCTCCTTCGCGTACCGATACAGCCGAGGGGCAATGGGTGCATCCAGGCCGATAATCATGACCTTCTTGGCCGTATTGCTCATGCTAAGTTGACCTCCTTACAGGGTTTTAGCATTCCGCCCTCGCCTTCAGCAGTATGGCTTAGGGTAGCACCAATAAGGCGGTTTTTACGTTTCGTTTTACGCTTCGCGCTTTATTGCAGTGTAACACAGGCCCTTTCTGCTGTCAAGCCCGTAATGGTTCCAATACGACCATCGGTTAGTGCCGATAACCTACTCAGAGGGGAGCAGAAACCCCTTTCCTGGCGGGCCGGGGCGATTTAGGGGCAGAGGAAGGGCTAACTGCTCAGGCTTATCCTCAAACTTGCCCGCGGGGGCCAAAGGGGGTATAATATACTCATGCCCGAAGTGCGCATTGGAACATCCGGTTGGTCTTACAAGGACTGGCGGGGGCGGTTCTACCCCGCTGACTTGCCCTCGGCCAAATGGCTGGAACATTATGCCCAGCACTTTGACACGGTAGAGGTAAACAGCACCTTTTACCACCTGCCCCGAGAGGCGACGGTAGCCAATTGGCGCCGCCGCACGCCGGAGGGTTTCCTGTTCGCCGTAAAAGCCAGCCGGTTCATTACTCACAAACAGCGGCTTCAGGAGCCAGCAACAAGCCTGGAGCGGTTCCTGGACCGCATGCGGCACTTCGGAGAGAAATGTGGCCCGCTTCTGTTCCAACTGCCGCCCAACTTTCCGGCGGATGGCGAAAGGTTGGCTTCCTTTCTGGCGGCTTGGGAGGCCGGCTGGCTAATTACCTTTGAGTTCCGCCATCCCTCGTGGTTCTGCGAGGAGGTGTACGACCTGCTCCGGGCCCACAACGCCGCTTTGTGTATTGCTGACACGCCGTCTTACCCCCAAGCCTTTGTGCGTACGGCCAACTTCGTGTACCTGCGGCTGCACGGAGCAGAGAAACTCTATGTCTCCCGCTACACCGAGGCCCAGTTGGAGGAATGGGCCGGGCGCATACGGGGCTGGCTGGCCGAGGGGGCAGACGTGTATGTCTATTTCGACAATGACTACCAAGCCCACGCCGTAGTAAACGCTCAGGAGTTGCGGGAACGGCTAACGGGAGAGGGACGACCGTGCGCTTCGCGGAGGGCCTGAGCGGCGACGAAGAACTGCTCAAACTGGGCCTGGTTCTCGGTCCGCAGGGCCTCGGTCAAATCCCGCAGGATTTCCTGAAACTCAGCCACCGCCCGCAGTACCTCTTCCCGGTTGCCGAAGCAGATGTCCAGCCACAGGGCGGGATTGCTCCGGGCCACTCGGGTGGCGCTGTCGAAACTGCCCGCCGCCAGTTCCCAGGCAGGTTCGCCTGTTACCGCGCGCCGTTCGGCCAGGTGCATTAGGGTCGCCGCTATCAGGTGTGGCAGGTGGCTGATGGCTGCCACCGTGCGGTCGTGCACCTCCGGGGACAGGAGGTAGCAGCGACTGCCCAGACCTTCCACCAGGGCCTGCATCCGGGCGACTACTTCCGCAGGCGTGTCCTCCGTGGGGGTCAACACGTAGGCTGCCCCGGCAAACAGGTCCGGGTCGGCCGCAGCAATGCCCGCTTGTTCGTTGCCGGCCATGGGGTGCCCGCCTAAGAAGTGGGCCTCCGGCCAGGCCAGGGTCTGGGCCCGGCGGACGATGACCCCTTTGACGCTGCCCGCGTCCGAAACAATGGTCCCCGGCGAGAGGTGGGGCCCCAGTCGCTCCAAGAGGGACACAATAGCCCCCACCGGCGTGGCCAGATAGACCAAATCGGCTCCCTCGGCGCTCGCTTCGGCACTTTCCGCCGTCTGGTCAATGGCCCCCCGGGCCAGGGCCGCTTGGAGGGTACGCGAGGTGCGGGCGAAACCGACAATTTCCCGACACAGACCCCGCTTCTTCAGGGCCAGCCCGAAGGAACCCCCAATAAGCCCCACCCCGATAATTGCCACCCGGTTGAAAAGCACTTGGGCCATGGCTCAACTTGTTTCTCGGATGCACCGCCCCACGGCTTCGGCCACGGGACGCAGTTCTTCCATCATCTCCGCGAACCGGGCTGGGGTTAGGGATTGGGCCGCATCGGAAAGGGCCCTTGCCGGTTCGGGATGCACTTCTACCATGAGCGCGTCGGCCCCCACGGCGATGGCGGCTTTGGCCATGATGGGCACCAGATACCAGCGGCCGGTGCCATGACTGGGGTCTATGGCAATGGGCAGATGGGTCAGGCGGCGCAGCACGGGCACTACATTCAAGTCCAGTACGTTACGGGTGTAGGCATCGTCGAAGCCGCGAATGCCCCGTTCGCAGAGGATGACCTGCTCGTTGCCTCCGCGCAGGATGTACTCGACCGCTTTCAACCACTCGTCAACGGTCGCCGCAAATCCCCGTTTGAGGAGGACTGGTTTGCGCGTTTTCCCTACCTCCCGCAGCAGGGGGAAGTTCTGCATGTTTCGGGTGCCGATTTGCAGCACATCGGCGTACTCACATACCGTCTCCACATCCTCCGGGGACATAACCTCCGTCACCACCGGCAGGCCCGTTTCCGCCCGCGCGGCCGCCAAATATTTCAGCCCCTCCAGGCCCAAACCCTGAAAATCATAGGGCAGGGTACGAGGCTTGTAGGCGCCGCCGCGCAGCAGGGTGGCTCCGGCTGCCTTCACCACCCGCGCCGTGGCCAACACTTGCTCCTCGTTCTCCACCGCGCAGGGCCCCGCAATTACTGCGATTTCCTTTACCTGCTCCCCAATGCGCACCCCGCCCACTCGGACTATGGTCCCCTCTGGGCGATAATCTCGGGCCGCGCGCTTGTAGGGGTAGGTAATGGGAATGACTCGCTCGACGAAGGGCAAGGTTTGGAACTGCTCCACCAGATGCGCCCGGGCATCATCGGGAATGCCAATGACCCCGATGACGATTTTCTGTTCGCCCCGGGACACATCCGCCCGCAATCCCTGAGCCGTTAGCATGTCCTCAATTTGGCGGATTTGTTCCTCCGTAGCACTAAGGTCGAGAATGACAATCATGGTCTTCTCCCCAGGCCTCCTGCAACACTTCCCGCAGGGCAGCAATAAACCGCTCATTTTCCTCCGGTTTGCCCACGGTAACCCGCAGGTGGGTGGGCAACCCGAAAATGTCGCCGGTACGCACAATGACTCCACGGCGCAACAGGGCCGCGAACACCTGCCGCGAGTCCCGCTTCACGTCCACCAGCACGAAATTGGCTTGCGAGGGTACGTAGGGCAGCCCCAGTTCGGTGAAGGCCCGATACAGTTGTTCCTTCCCTTCCCGGTTCATGCGTCGGGCGCGCTCCACCTGTTCCGGGTCTTGCAGGCTGGCCAGGGCGGCCACTTGGGCCAGGCTGTTGACGTTGAAGGGCTCCCGCACCTGATTGAGATAGCCAATGAGGTCCGGCCGGGCCAGGCCGTAGCCCACGCGCAGGCCAGCCAGGGCGTAAATCTTGGAGAAAGTACGCAGGACAATGACGTTGCGTCCCTCCCGGACGTATTGCAGCGAGTCGGGATAGTCCGGGTCGTCCACATATTCGTAATAGGCTTCGTCCAGCACTACCAGGACGTGGTCGGGCACCCGGTCTAACAGTCGCTCCACTTCATCCCGCGTGTTCATGGTGCCGGTGGGGTTGTTGGGGTTGGCCACGAAAATCAACTTGGTGCGGGGAGTCAGCCGCGCGGCCATGGCCTCCAGGTCAGAGGTGAAATTCCGCAGGGGCACTTTAAGGCACTTGGCCTGATTGAGAATGGCTGCGGCTTCGTAGCGCACGAAAGAAGGGTCAGCCTGAATGACCTCGTCGCCGGGGGCCAGAAAAGTCAGGCCGATGAACTGGATGAGTTCGTCCGAACCATTGCCGATGATAATCTGCTCCGGCTCCAGGTTCCAATGGGCCGCCAGAGCCTGCTTCAGAGCGGAGCAACTGCCATCAGGGTACAGTCCCACCGTAGCCGCCGCCTCCTGCAAGGCCTGAACGGCCTTCGGCGAAGGCCCCAGCGCGTTTTCGTTGGAGGCCAACTTAAGGACCTCGGTCAGGCCCAGTTCCCGCTTGACCTCTTCTATGGGCTTGCCCGGCACGTAGGGCTTCAGGTCCAAAATGTGTTCCTTGACTAAGGAAGCCATAGGTGCCTCCTGAAGGTGACGGCATGACTGAGTGAGTGGGCGTTAGGCATAATATACCACAAAAGCACAGTTCGGGCAAGAGGTTGGAGTGGAAATGCTTGACAGAGGGGAGGAAATAAAGTACAATTTGAGCGGGAGGGCGGGAGAGATGAAGCCGTAAAAGGTGGGAGGAAGGGAGATATGCTGGACTTGCGGAAGATACGGGAGAACCGGGAAACCGTTGAGGCGCGGCTGCGCACCCGGGACCCTGATTTGAGCCTGGATGAGGTGGTAAACCTGGACGAAAAGCGGCGCGAGGTGTTAGCGGAGGTGGAGCATCTGCGCAATCAGCGCAACGTGGTCTCAAAGGAAATAGGCCGCCGTAAACAGGCCGGCGAAGAGGTGGCGGAATTGATTGCCCAAATGCGCGCCGTCTCTGGGCGCATTCAGGAATTAGAGGCCCAATTGCGGGAGGTGGAGGAGCGACTTCACCAGGCCCTTTCTCTGCTGCCCAACGTGCCCCACGAAAGTGTGCCCATAGGCCAGGACAAGCGGGACAATTTGGTAGTGCGGGAATGGGGTGAGCGGCCGGAGTTCGATTTTGAACCCCTCAACCACCTGGAATTGGCCCAGCGGCACAGGCTGCTGGATTTGCGGCGAGGGGCGAAAATGGCTGGCTCCCAGTGGCCGCTGTACGTGGGGTTGGGAGCCCAGTTGGAAATGGCCTTGGTCAATTTCTGCTTGGAGGTTAACGTGCGGGAGAAGGGCTATTCGCCGGTCTTCCCTCCGCTGCTGGTGAACCCGGAGACCATGTTCGCCTCCGGCAACCTGCCTAAGTTCGCTGACCAACTTTACACCTGTCAAACTGACGACCTGTTGCTCATTCCCACCGCGGAAGTCTCCCTGACCGGCCTGCACCGAGACGAAATTCTGGCGGAGGAGGACCTGCCGCTTTACTACACGGCCTATACCCCCTGTTTCCGGCGGGAGGCGGGCACTTACGGGGCCGAGGAACGGGGCCTCATCCGGGTGCACCAGTTTAACAAGGTGGAGATGTACAAGTACACCACCCCGGAG
>DTZQ01000689.1 GCA_012961305.1 Armatimonadota bacterium
TAGACCCTGATAGAAATCCACGATGGTGGCCGTAGTTACGGAGTTAATGCCGGAATCAATGCTTGACATTGTGGCTGCAAACAGGGCGGCAATTAGTATCCCCTTAAGGCCCAGGGGCAACTGCTGCACGATGAAGAAGGGTAGGATGCGGTCGGGACGACTCTCGTCGAAACCGCTTAGCAGTTCCGGACGGTGGTGGTAAAAGGCCCACAGCAGCGAGCCCACCCAGTAGAACACGATGCTCACCGGGACGATGACCAGGGCATGGAAGATGAGGGAGCGACGACTTTCGGCGAAATTTTTGGTGGTCAGATACCGCTGGATGGCTACTTGGTCTGTGGCGTAGGCCGCCAGCGCGCCGAAAGTCCAGCCTAAGAAAATGGCGGGTGTAGTGACGCGAATGGTAGGGTCCAGGCGGAAATCGAGTACCTGCAACTTGCCTGCGGCCAACGCCTCCGCCCACATGGCTCCCAACTCTACCCCGCTGCGAACCAGGGTCAGCCCCCCCACCAGGAGCACTCCTCCGTAGAGCACGAAGAACTGCACCACATCCGTCCAAATCACAGCCCTCATCCCGCCCAAAGTCGTGTAAGCCGTGGAGAGCACTCCCAAAATCAGCACCGCGGCCCACCAGGGGAGGTCCACGAACTCCGACAGGGCCAGACTGGGGGCGTAGATGACCAGAGCCATCCAGCACAGCCGCCAAAACATGAAAAAAACACTGGCTACCGTGCGCACCGCCAGGTTAAACCGCCGCTCGAGGTACTCGTAGGCGGTGTAGAGGTTCAACTGGTAGAAAAACGGCAGGAAAACGCGGAGCACGATGGGCGTCACCAGAGGGATACACAGCAGGGTCAGAGAGAAACGCAAGTCGTGGCCGTAGGCTTCCGCAGGCGCGCCCAGGTAGGTGATGGCCGAGAGGAGGCTGGCGATAATGGAGATGCCTACGGCGAAGAAGCCCATCTTCCGGCCCGCCAGGAAGTAGTCCTCCAAGTCGCGCTGTTTCTTCGCCAGCAGTCCCCCTTTCCCCACGACTACGGCCAAGTACACCAGCACTACCGTCAAATCCAAGGCGGTCAGGGTTCCACGCATGAGGACGTTCGTCCTTCCTATGCCTCCCGTATCACCGGCAAAATCAGCCGTGAGGGGTGCACTCGGTCGTGCAATACGGTCTGCTCCGCCACCCGTAGGGTGGCCTCGAAGTAGTCGGCGCCGCCCGTGTTGTGGTTGCGGTCGAAGTTCGGAAAGTCGCTGCTGGAGATGTCCAAGCGAATGCGATGGCCCTTCAGGAAGCGGTTGCTCGTGGGCTGCAACTCCAGGGTGTACTCCACCACTTCCCCCGGCGTCAGCAACTCCGGCCGGGCGAAGCCCTGGCGATAACGGGCTCGGAGGATGCCGTAGCAGAGGTTCTGGGCGAAACCGTTGGGATGCACGTCCACCAACTTGGCGGTGAAGTCTGTGTCCGGCGCGGAGGAAGCCGCATAGAGTTTCAGCACCGGATAGCCGGTCACCTCCACCTCCTCTGGGAGGGGGGGCGTCTGATAGACCAGCACGTCCTCCCGGTGGTCGAGCACTCGCTGGTCGCGCGGCTCATCCTGCGTCCGCTGGCCGTAGAGGGTGGGCACCGGGTCGCGAGGGTCGTAGGTGAAACGGTCGGGTTCCTCGTCTTTAGGCGGGTCCGGGCTCAAACTGCCGTCGCCATAGGGGGTGTTGGCCCGGCCCCGGCTGTGCAGGTAGAAGACCACCTCCTCGGCCCGCGCTGGGGGCCATTCCTCCTCGTCTCGCCAGTGGTTGGCTCCCATGACAAAAATCCGCACCGGCGGCCCCTCCAGGACCCCGTTTTCGATGCCCTTCAGCCAGTAATCAAACCAGCGCAGCACCACCGCCTCGTAGTTCAGGGCTGCCTGCGGGCCGAAGTCCATTTCCCCCACCCTCTGCCCGCCCAGCAAGCCGTGGGTCCAGGGGCCGATGATGAGCCGCTGACTGCGGCGGGCCAGGTCGCTAAGGGCGTTCTGTCGTACCCCGTTGAAGTGGTCCACCGTGCCGATGTGCCGGTCGTACCAACCGGTGTAGTGCAAATTGGGCACGGCCACATCTTTGTGCCGCTCGCAGAAGTGGAAATGGTCGGTGGTGTGGTCGGCTAACCACTGCCGGTAGTACTCCCCTAACGTGCCCAAGGCCCACTCGGGCAGTTCGGCCAGGGGCAGGAACCAGTAGAACTTGCCCCGCAGGGCGGTGTCCCAGAGCCGCCAGAACTCCTCCGGGGTGTGAGGTTTGGGCCCGCCCGTGCGGCGGCGGGTGTCGGGAGCCAGCGACCCACAGACCCACTCCAGCGCCCGTCCAGTGCGGAAAATGCCGCCCCGCTCCATATCTGTCAGCCGTGCCGCCAGGACGCCCGCAGCCATAGCCCGCAGGTGAGGTGGTTGCCTGGGGGCCAGTTGCCACTGCGTCCAGGAGCAGTAAGAGCCGCCGAAAGTGCCCACGTTCCCATCGCAATAGGGCAGAGAGGCCGCCCATTCTATCGTATCGTAGCCGTCCTCGGCGTCGTGGTGCTGGTCGGTGAACAGGGGGATGAACTCCCCCTCGGAGGCATACCGACCCCGCAGGTCCTGGTTGATGACCACGTACCCGTAGGCGGCCAGTCCCGCACAGGCCCAACCCTTGCCGTAGGGCGTGCGCTGCACAAGGGCCGGGAACTTGCCCCGGGCCCTGGGGCGGGCGATGTTGGCCCGCAGGATGGTGCCATCGCGCATTTGCGCCTCGACGTTCTCCTCCTGTACAATTTCGTAAGGCACAAAGGGCATA
>DTZQ01000690.1 GCA_012961305.1 Armatimonadota bacterium
AGCGGGACGAGGCCATAGGCTGCCAGGAGCGCCGCGCCGGTAATTTCGTCCGTAGTAACCTCGGTGAACTCGGCGGGGTCTTGAGGAGCTGTGGCTTGCTGCGCCGCCAGCTCGCCGCGCTCCAGGCGTTCCTTTTTGGCGGGCTTTTTCCGCTCCCGCGCGAAGCGCGATTCGGGCCAGCCCGGAGGAGCAAAGTAATACTTTACAAAGAGCGGATGGGCAGCGGCATATTCCTTACGCTCTTCAGGGTCTTCAATGCTGAAGTATTCTTCGGCCATCCGCTTTGCCTGCTCCCACTCCTCTGGGTCACCTTCAATAAGGTGTGGGTAGGTTGCTGCGTATTCTTGGATAAGGCGCAGGCCCTCCTCATAAGCTTCGTCAGACAGGAACGCGCGAAGACCCTTGTTGAGGATGGTCTGAATAATGTCGGTTTCCCTCAAGGGGCGTCCGCGCCAGCCCGGCGGAACAAGGCGCCGATATTCGCGCCAAAAGCGCGACTTTGGAGTGTTCCCATACCACTTTATCCACAGCGGATGGGAAAACCACTTCTCGGCCTCCTCGTCGTTTCCCGCCTCTTTGGCAGCCCAGGCCAGTTCGTTGATACGTTGGGCCTCGTTTGCCTCGGCCAACTCTTCGGGCGTGTAGAGTCGGGCTACGCCATATTTACCCAACAGACTTTCGTCTCCCGTGATTTCGTCGGTGGTCAGCTCTACAAACTCGGTTTTGTCTGTGGGCCAGGTAATCACAACCCCACCCGCCCGTGGGGGCGGCATTCGAGGCGGCACACCCTCGGTGGGGGGCAGCGTGGGCGGCGGGGCGCCCTCCCGCGTGGGGATTATGCCCTCATACGCCTCTGGCTCGGGCCGGGCGGCAGCTACCAACCCCGCTGCGGCGGCTACCGGCGGGACGGCGGCGGCTAGCTGCGGGATGTCATCCCACTCGGTAATGGGCCGACCTGTCAATTGTTCAAGTGCGTTGAGAACGTCCTTTAGTTCTCCTAAACTTATTATATCATAATCGTAACTACTCGTCAAGTTCTTTTCCGGATGGTCTAGGCGATATTTCCTCCGCTCCGCCACTATTTGCAGGGCGGGAATCTTCTCGCGTAGAATCCGGCGGTTCCGCCAGTGTTGGGCAAAGTAAAGTTGGTTGATGGCGCTAATCAGCCATTCCCGCCCCGTCTTGTTGTTATGGAGGTAGTCCTCGTAGGACGGGAGGGTAATGTCCTGGAGCGCCTGAACCAAGAACAAGGGCGTCCACTCTGGCTTGACGTCCTTGTAGCGCACATAGATGTCCCACGCGAACGCCGTGGCAGGCATTGCGGGGAACGCCGCAAAAAGCTCCTCGTAAGCCTGTGCGCGTTCGGCGGGGTCGGAAATCTTTTTAATCTCCGCCATTCGCTCCCCCGCCAGCTTAATTACCCGGTCATAATAGACGCTCTGGAGCGCCTCCTCTGGCGTATCGTTTTTCATCCAAGCGCGCTCCAGGTCATCGCGCGTCAGGCCAAGGGTGACAAATTGCCTGGCGGCCTCTCCGGGCATACCCGCCTCTACCATCCGTTGGATAAGGCTTTGAAGGACAGGCGTCGGTGTCCGCCGTGCCCGTTCCCAAGTCTTATTCGCTGGCGGGCCAGGCTCATAATCTTCCAGGCCGGGCAGGGCGGCAAACCACTTTTCTCGCGCCCAGTAATATCCCTCACTGTCAAAGGTGCCATCGTCGCGAATAAACCACGAGCGGCGAGGTAGGGTGCGGCTAAGCGCTTGGGCCAACTGGCTGATGTGATGTTCGCGGTATTCTTCAGGCAAGATGTTGTAGAACTCTTCCCACTCTCCTGTGGCCTTGTTGTAGCGTTTTTGTGGGAATAGCTGCCATTGCCACAAAGCAGGAAGTGTCTCGCCTTCTGCCAGCGTCGCCTTGAGTTTTTCCTCGTATTGCCGTTCAAGCTCTTCGCGCTCCTCCCACTGCGCATCTTTTAACTTGCGCATTCGCCACCACACCATCGGGTGTTGGCGAAATAGCTCCTGCCGCTCGCGGATGTGTCGGTCGCGCAGTTCGTTGTAGGCCGCATAGAAGTCGGATAGAATCTGCCGCCGCTCCGCGCGGCGGAGGCGGTCGGGTGTGTCGGCGAACTTGTCCCACGAACGGCTGTGTTCACCCCACCAGGGGTATTTTTCATACCACTCTTTACGGGCGGCCTTGGAGGGCAAGCGGCGATACTCCTCTGTCATTTGCTTACTCACCGCTTCCTCCACCGACCATTCTTTGAAATAAAGCCCTGTTGCGTGTCCGAGGGCTTCAGACACGAAGGCGAGGGTAAGGGCGTCCTCCCGTGCCTTATTTACGTCCACCTTAATATCGCGCGGGGGGACACCATCTAAATATTGGCGAATGAGCTGGTTCCGCGCCCGACGTCCCATACTGAAGTTAAGCCAGCGGTCGGGGCGCTCCGTGCCCCATTCTATCAAATCCACCTTGGGCGGCGATATACCCAGGGCGTTGTAGCCCTTGGTGAGCATACGGGGCACACCCAACTCCGATAAGATGGTGGTCGAGGCTTTGTGGAAGAGGTAATCGGGGTTGACCCCCGTGAAATACTCAATAGTTCGCGACCAGGGGATAACCTGGCGGGGATACCAATCATCCCCAAAAACCCCCATATACCCTAACGTGAACTCCCACCAAGGGTAGAGACCGATACCGAACTGCTCGCCCAGACGGCGGGCTTGTTCGATGATGGGGGCTGGCCCTTCTTCCCGTTCCTGCCTCAGGCGCTCCAGCTCGCGCTGCTTGTATGGGGTGCTGCCTGGCAGCGACCCCAGCCACGAAACATAGCGGAACGGGTCAATTCGCGCCTCAATGTGCTCTTCGAGGCCCATATAGCGCAGTAGCGACCCGACCGCCGCGCTGTAACCAGGAACGTGGACGGTATATTTCAGCCGCGTGCGCAGCCCGGCCTCCTTGTTTACACTCGCAACGTGGTCGCGAGTGCGATATATCAACCACCACACCTTTGGGTGGCGGAGGTGGCTGTCCACCGCTTGTAAAATGTTGCGGCTGGGCCATTTCCAATAAGGGACGAGCTGCTCGGCTAAATCGTCCCAGCGGTAATTCCGCGCGTAATCAAACAGTATGCGGTTCGTTTCATCTAGTCCATACTCAACGGCTTTATCAAACCCCTCGCGTAGGCGGGGGACGAGGGAACGCCGCAACTGTTCTAGCTTCTGAATATCGTCGGGCGAGGGGTGCAGGGTGCGAACGGGTTCCAGGCGCGTAGACACAATGTCGTCATACCACGCGTCTAGAGCCTGGGCAATCTCGCGGGTAATGCCCTCTTGTGCCCGCGTGGCCTCGACCATTTCGTCTACACGAGCGAACCAGGGGATGGAGCTGCCCGACAGTTCGGGCGTTACGTCGCCCGCCAGGCGGGTGGAGGAGGTGAGGACTCCGCGAATTTGTGCCCACGCCTCTGCCGCCTGCTGCTTCAGTGG